>JBAQFY010000074.1:0-4209 GCA_049287505.1 Sedimentisphaerales bacterium
GGCTGCCACCCATTTTAAATTAAGAGGCTCTAACAAAAAGACTCAAAATAGGCCATATCAGCACTGAAAACCGAGATTATTTTCATTTTGACAGAGGCTCTAAGTCATTCCTGCCAAACTCCCGCCCGACAAATCGCCTCGCATGTAGTGCTCTGTCAAATGTCGATTAATGTGTTGTCATTCCTGCGAAAGCATGAATCCAGAATGTTATAAATGGATTCCGCATCAAAGCCTGCCCTGAGCAAAGCCGAATGGGTGCGGAATGACGACTACTCAAATCATGCTTGACAGAGCAGTAACTGCTTCTTTGTGCTTTTGTACCTATCTCTTTTAATTTTACCTTCTTCTGATACCACCTGGCATTATATCTCTGTATATGGATGACTTTGTGTCTCTGGGCTTCTCTACATCTGTTCTTCTATATACATCTCTTCTTACTGTTACCGGCTGGTCGCGCATTTGGTAAATCTTCTCAAGGCAAAAATCTGTAAATTCGTCTGTATCACTAAGTTCCGCCTGCTGCAGAAGTGTCGCATTAACTCTATCAGCAGCTTCGTTCCGGCGGTCGAGAATAATCTTGTTTCGCACTTGTTCCTGTACCTTCTCAAAAGGCTCATAACCGGCCGATTTTTTTTCTTCCAGTTTCAGTATGAAAATATGTCCGGGCGTTATTATTAAGTGTGCTATCTGTCCGGGTTCTGTGTTCCATGCTTCGGCCGCAAGCATATCGTAAGGCGGAGCTAAAGACCCCGGCTGTACCGGCCTCCACAATCCGCCAAATTCTCGCATAAGCCCGTGAGAATATTGCTTGGCCAATTCGCCGAAATCTTCGCCTGAGCGTATGCGCCTGGCCAATTCGATGGCCAGCTTTTCCGCAGCTTGATAGCGGTCTTCGTTTGGGTCTGTCAATTCCAGCCTGGCCGGATGTATATCAATCAGACGAAATTGGACAATCCCGGGCTTGGCAAAATATTTGTCCTTCATTTCGTTGTAGCAATCCATCAGCTCACGATAAGTAACAGGTCTGTTATCAGAAAATTTCGTTCCTAAGTACCATTGAGTAAGAATCAATCTTTTTTGATATTCCCGAAAGCTCGTCCAGTCCATTCCTCTTTGTTTAAGTGCCTCGTCAGCCTTAATCTGGTCTCCCCCGAAGGCCACAACAAATTCTCTCAACGCCTTTTCCGCCTGCTTGTCAAGAGCTTGGTCAATGTTCTTTCCTGCTTGCCTTTTGGCCAGTTGATAAAGCAGAATGTTCGAGATTTTAGCCGAAACAATTTCTTTAAGCTGGTCCCTGGCTCGTTTTTTGAACTGCTCGAGCTCACTTGCCTGCGCAATCGGCTTAAAGTGTTCTATCGGTGATACAAACATCCCCTCTGATTCTACGGGTGACTCAATTATTTCATCGCTGGTTAAAGTCTCACCGCCGACAATCAGCACATATCCGCCCGAGGCCTCCACAAGTCTTATCTTCTGAGAAAGAGCCTGATGTTCTAATTCAGCCTCGGTCGGCTTACTACCGTCTCCACAGCCGCCTATCAGCAAAAGCATTAACACCGATAAAAAAACACGCTTGTGCATACCCTAATCTCGCACTTAACCACTTACACTAATTTTATTTAATATTTTTTTTGTTTAAGATAATATTGTAGGGCAAGGCAAATCTAACGACCGCCTATTTAGCCCCCGGTTTTACCGGGGGTTCCTTTCCTACCCGAATAATTTGATGCGACGAACAAATTAATCATAACGCGTATCAAAAGTCAAAACTAACAATTACCTCTCAGCCCGATTTCGTCGGCTACCTCGCGCATCCCCATAATCACGTCACCGATAATCTCACCCAATTCGGCGCCCAGCATCTCGGCACCTTTTTCTATTACATTTCGATTTACCCCCGCAGCAAAGGATTTTTCTTTCCATTTCTTTTTTACCGATTTGGCTTTCATATCCAGCACGCTCCTGCTCGGCCGTACAAGTGCCGTGGCCACTACAAGCCCGACAAGCTCATCAACAGTATAAAGGACCTTCTCTAACTCGCTTTGAGGCTCAACGTCCGTGCATATACCCCACCCGTGCGACATTACAGCCCGTATGTACTCGGCAGGCCAGTTATGGGAAGTTAGAATCTCCTCGGTTTTTCGGCAGTGCTGCCCGGGAAACTGCTCATAGTCCAGGTCGTGAACTAAACCAATGAGGCCCCATTTTTCCTCATCCTCGCCGCGTTTGCGGGCATAATAGCGCATCACCGCCTCGACAGCCAAAGCATGTTTAATCAATCCTTCGCTTTTGTTATATTCTTTCAGCAGCGAAAAAGCTTCTTCGCGGCTCGGCTTAACCTCTGCCATAATCTGCTCCTTGATACAATGAAAATCTTCAATCTCCTCACTCCGGAATACCGGCGCCTAATTTACGAAGCTAATCTAAAGGCAAATTCGCAAAATTGCAATCCTTATTTTTATCAAACTCTCCAGGCATTTTATTGATTATATATGCTTGAATTCTTTCCTTGACAACTATAAAAATTACTTAATAATTGTAAAAAACATTTTAATCCGCGTACCGGAACAGTATAATCTGTACGAATATTTCCAATAACCACGAGAATATGCCATATAATATTATTACCGGCGGGCAAGAGATTAGGAGCAAAAAATGAACAGGTTATTTTGGTTTTTGGATTTGTTGGCAATAGCCGTATCTGCGGGTTGCAATTCCGACATCGTAACCACTAATCGCTTGAAAGAGCTTACAAATAAGTGCGTCTATATCGCACCGCTCGAAAGCGAGGACCCGCAAGTAGGGAAAGTCATCAGGGATGTCATTGAAAAAGAGTTCATAAGGAAAAAAATTGAATTGTGTGACCCTAATACGGCGACGGTTTTCATCAGCGGTGCGACTTTCCTGACGGCAAAATCTACGTCAAGCGGCACGTTCCTTAGCACCTCATCCACTTCGAGTCAGGCCGTTGAAAGTGTGTCTCTGGTGGCTAAAAACATTGATGGGGAGGTTTTGTTGTCGGCTTCTTACGACAACAAGGACCGACAAAGCGCCAGTCAGCTTGCAAAGGAATTTGGTTCAGCCTTGGCTGATAAGCTCAAGTAAAATCCCGCCCCCATTAGTGCCGGCTTACCTTTTGTCGGTTCTGCTTCTTTATGTAAGTTTGACGCGGGTGAAAATCCTTTTTCCCTCGGTGATTAGATATTTTATACTTTGTCTATTGGTATTTTCAGCTAAATATAATTTCATCACCTTTTTACATCAGTTTTTTTTCATCCTCTCGTACACCTCCAAATCAAACACCAGAATACCTCTTCCAACGCCGGCCATATCGCCTCTTCTGGCAAACTGAAACGCTATATAACGCCCATCGTCACTTACAACGGGGTTCGAAGCCTTATAGCCCGGATAGTCGGAAAAGAAAGTTATCCGTTCCGTCTTTCCCGAGCCGTCCAGCGCCAGCTTATAGAGGTCGATATACTGTGTCCCCTTGCGATTGTGTTTATCACATTCGACCAGCGTATGTCTGCCGTCTGGAAAAATACCTTCCGGCTCATCATACTGGTCTGGAGCCATCGAGTAGTTCACGACCTTGCCCATTTCGATATCCAGCCCCATAACTTCCGTGCCCTCGTAACCATAAGCGCTGAATATCAGCTCCTTCTCGTCCGGCGGCCGAAGGTTCTGAGTCTCAAGTCCGGTCTCAAAATCTAAATCACGCTTATCTAATATCTTTTTCTTATTTGCCAGCTCGGGCTTCCCATTTTTATAAACTATATTCGCCATATAAAATGCTCCGCCCTGCGTCCAGACAATAAGCATACGTTTGCGTGAAACAGCAGGCCCTTCGGAGCAATTCTCGCCCAATGGCACAGGCGCGGCTGAAAGGTCTCTTTTCAGCACCCACAATTCTGCATTTTTTTCGCTTCGGCTCGGCATCGGATTGGCTGCATCGAACTGCCGTGCACCCGAAAGCAGAATATCACCGTTAGCCAGATACAGTGCCCGTGTGTAGCCTTCGTGATAGTAGCGGTGTGTTATTGGTCGGATAATCTTTGTCGCAAGCTCTACCTCATATACGTCACCGAAAGTCTTCTCGATAAACAAAATACGCTTACCATCGTGCGAGAAATCCGCTCTCTGACCGAAGTGCGTTACCTGCTTTATATGCGCCGGCAGCTCATCTAACGGCGACCTGCCTTCTTTGCT
>JBAQFY010000075.1:0-4265 GCA_049287505.1 Sedimentisphaerales bacterium
CTTTCTGCCATCAAAGTTGCACTTGTGAGTTGAACCTACGAAAGTCAAATTTTGCTGTCATGCATATAATTCCTTAATGCCCCCCAGGCCCATTTCTGGGGGGCATTTGGTGAGGCAGAATTCGATAATGGCTATTTCTTGTTGAGATCCGCAAAGTGAGCTGGCTCCAATTCGATCCGTCTCCCTTGCATCACATTTATTTGCTCGTCAAGTTTCTCGAGCTGCCTCAGCCAATCATCCAATTTTGCGGACGAATAGTTATAGGCAGATTTTGGGGTTTTGGCCATAATACCTATCTCAATTCCTAAGGCACGCCGCTTCTCCTGCAGTTCGTTTAATTGTTTTTCGATCCTCTTATAATCATCCATTTTCTCACCTACCTTTTTATTTTTCACACCGGGTATTCCAGTAACGCGAGTAATTGTTTATCAAAAATATTATCAGCTGAAAAAAACTTCCAGCAATTCTCGATTGCAAATCGGTCCCAAAGCAAAGCTAATTTATCCGCTTCATCTTCCCGGGGTAATGCACGCAATTTTGATCGGGTTTCATTGGCTATTTTCAAGCTGCCTGGTTCCGCTTTCCAATAATTGGAGGGCGCTTTTCATTCCATCAGTCGCAACCTGCAAAAGGCGTACGACGGATAATTCAGATAATTACCCTCTTGACTGTCCAGAATAAACGTTCTAAAATATAGTGCTTCAAGGACAATCAATCACTATTTAAGGATGTTTTTATGAGCCCAAAGAAGGACACGCAAAATTACGCCAAGAGCACCACCGCGATCGACAAGAAACCCAAGGGATTCACGGACGAGGAACGAGCCGCAATGAAGGAGCGCGCCCAAGAGCTGAAGGCGGAGGCGCGCCGCGGCACACGCGCGATGAAGGACAAGGCGGACGGGGAAAGTGACGTGCTCGCGAAGATCGCCGAGATGCCGGAACCGGATCGCGCCATGGCCAAGCGAATCCATGCGATCATCAAAGCCAGCGCGCCAGTCCTCTCGCCGAGAACCTGGTACGGAATGCCCGCCTATGCCAGGGACGGCAAGGTCGTCTGCTTCTTCCAAAGCGCGCAGAAGTTCAAAACGAGGTACGCAACATTCGGCTTCAGCGACACAGCACACCTCGATGAAGGCGCCCTGTGGCCGGTCGCCTTCGCACTGAAGGAGTTGACTGTCACCGAAGAGGCAAGGATCATCGCCCTCGTGCAGAAAGCGGTGAGCTGAGGACTGATCGTAAGTGTAAAGCACCCCGACGGTAACATCATCGGGCTTATTCAGTAGCCGTGAGCACTGTGCGGTCGCGCAAGTAATTTGCCAGAAACATTCAGCCGCCTCTCAAATTGTTCACTGGAAAGGTAAGATTCGTTGCCATTTTCAGGCATTTTTCTGGCTTCGAGTTTTTCCTGCTCCCAGACGGAGTCGGCGTCCCGACCACCTGCCAGTAACGCAAACTGTTATGGTTCAACAAAATTCAAGCATTCCAAGCTAAGAGGCAAGCAAATCGGTTAAAATGTAATTTGCTTATACTGAATGAGCGAACAATTAATGAGGAATTTGGATGCCAAATAATAATTCAAAGTGCAACCTTTATATAGTTGGCAGTAATATTATGAAGACCACACTTTATATATTGAAACTCTTACTGAATGGACAAATACATCCGCAAACGAAAAAGGCAGAAGATTTCGGTTTTAAACCCGTATAAACTATTTTTCAAGGCGACAGCTCACTTTATTTCGGAGGATCAATAATAGAATGAATCCTAAGGTTGATGAATTTCTAAGTAAAGCCCAAAAGTGGCATGATGAATTTGAGAAATTAAGAATGATCATTCTTGACTGTGGGCTGACCGAAGAATTGAAGTGGGGCGTTCCTTGTTACACGTTTGAGAAAAGTAACATCGTTTTAATTCATGGATTTAAAGAATACTGTGCGATTCTGTTTGTCAAAGGCGCTTTGTTGAATGATGCCAAGGGTATTCTTATCACACAAACGGAGAATGTGCAGGCAGCGCGCCAGGTTCGGTTCACCAATGTGCAAGAAATAGTTGCCATGGAAACCATCTTGAAATCCTATATTTATGAAGCCATTGAAGCGGAAAAAACTGGTTTGAAAGTAAATTATAAAGAGACGACAGAATTCACAATGCCTGAAGAATTCCAAAATAAATTAGACGAAATCCCTGCTTTGAAAACTGCTTTTTATGCATTGACCCCAGGACGGCAAAGAGCTTATCTTCTTTATTTTTCTACCCCTAAACAATCCAAAACCCGGGAGGCAAGGGTTGAAAAATACATGCAGCAAATTCTCAATGGAAAGGGATTAAATGATCAGTAATTCGATGAGAAAATAAATTAATCAAACTTTAAAATTTTATAAATGATTATTAAAAATACTTATTATGATCAATTTATGCTGACGAGCGCTACCCAACAATACGCTGCACCGGAACCACCCTTTGACCTGTTTTATGGACCAACCACATACGGCGAATATAAGTGATTGGTGCGGCTTCCCGATGAAGAAACAAAACGTTTTTTTTGAACTGCGCGAAGCCAGAATGGCGCACAAAACGCGCCAATGCCGCCTTCGACGGCACCGGTTGGTCTGGTGAGCTCCATATTAGGCATCAAAGGAAGAGTGCCTTGATAACGATATGTGCGGTACGAAATATATTCAAACACGTCAGAAATACCATCTTGACCTTGTTCGTGTTGCTCATGCTTAACGGTTGTGGAAACGCCAAACCCACAGATGTTCCTGTACCAACAACTATGTCGCCCACTGCCACGCGGACGAGTGTGCCAACAAACTCGGCAACTTGTACGCACACTCCTCCTACCTGTACACCGACACGCACGCCCGCTGCCACCTCCCAGTTAAGTGGTCCCTATCTCGGGCAAGAACCTCCCGGAATGCAACCAAAGGTATTTGCTCCGGGGGTTATTTCCGTCCCTGATTTTACGGAATGGTCGGGTGCGTTTTCGCCTGATGGCAGTGAATATTATTTTTACCGGTTTTCTGAAACTTCAAAATCCAGGATTTTGTACAGCGAAGTTGTTGATGGAAAATGGACAGCCCCTGAACAGCTCGCTATAACCATAGGGTATGATGCCTACCAGCCTTACGTAACTGTTGATAACCACTGGTTATACTTCAAATGGAACCACCCAATTCCGCCAGGGCAGCCTAGTACTGGGGTTACAGCATATTTTGTCGCTGAAAGGATGCAAGATGGCTGGTCTAAACCACGATATGCCGGTCAAGGCATGTATCTAAGCTCGAGCCAGGATGGTCAATTGTATACAACCGATATGTCCTCGTTCAAGATTGATGGGAAGAAATATTTGGCTAAAATCACAGTAGTCGATGGACTTTTTACAAGTTATGAAAGGTTACCGATACAAACTCCTTTGGGGGATCCAGCGCACCCCTGTATTGCACCCGATGGAAGTTATATCCTTTTTGATGTGGGTGATGGGGAAAGCGTTAATTTATTCGTCAGCTTTAAAAATACGGATGGAACCTGGGGAGAGCCGATAGATTTGACAAAGCATGGTTTCGCTACGATGGCTGATGGAGCCTATATTTCCCCCGGCGGTAAATATTTGTTCTTCCATCTCAACGGCGATATCTGGTGGGTTGATATTGGTGTAATTGAAAATCTAAGACCGACGGAGTGAGAATAAGAATATAATTCTTGCCAGCGCGTTTGCGGGAACAACGCCCAACGCCGCCTCCAGCGGACAGCGGTTCTGCCACTCGGAGGCTGGCGCGGTTTGCTAGAAACAGTACAACTGAGGCGTCTCCCCGGTTTCGCTGCTGCCTCTGAGCCTATCCGTTAGCTCGACATTCTCACATCTACCGCGCGGACCGAGTCGTATGTATGGCTATAAATTCCGGCCGATGATGCAGTAATATTGAGGATTAACTATCGAGGCGCTCTCCAGAATTGGAGGGCACCTTTTATGGGGGTCATCCACGGATTTCAGGATAATCTTGATTGCTTTATCAGTATTTTTCATCTCGACATCACACATATCAAATAAAAAAAACGCTTACCCTCGGATAGTACAGAGGATCGTCCCTACATAGGCATCGTTATATCCTGCTTCACCCCTGTTATGAGCATTAAACCAACTGGTCCCGCAGCAATCAGATCCACCATTTGCCATATATACCTCCACCTAGTAACTTCTATGATAGCGATTTTGTCAAGAGTTCTGAGCCATAAAAATATCGGTCAGAACGGCCTGGAAAC
>JBAQFY010000076.1:0-2475 GCA_049287505.1 Sedimentisphaerales bacterium
TTCGCGATGCTTGGGTTCTAAATCGCCGAAGGCGGTACGGCAGGTGACGCGGTTTGATACACCGTATGTTGAGCGGGCACAGGTTGCGTGTGCGAGTTCTCAAGGTAAGCGATTACTCAAGAAAAGACAGACATGTATGGAAGGCTTATTCGGCCAGGCCAAGAGTCAACACGGCCTGGCTCATGCACGGTTGCGTGGATTGGTTAAGATGCAGATTCAGGGATTGCTGACGGCTGTGGTGCCGAATGTGAAGAGATTGTTGCAGGTCGTCTGTCGGCGGGGCGCTGGGGTCTGCCGTATCGGTCTTTGGGTTGTTAGACATATTGTTGCGTTTGCCGAGTTATGTTCTTTTGGGCCATTCCACAGTGATATTTATTTTGAAAAGAGTTGTGATATTGGGTCTGTTTAATACGAGATAAAAAATCCCAGTTTGGCAACAGACCCTTGCGCAGGAATGACAAATCGTTTTGTTGTCTAAAAACTTTTTAACAACACCATAAACCACAAGTGCAGAGAAAAAACTTGATATGTGAGAGATTGTTGGTAAACTTCCTGCGACAGCTCGTCGTGCGTGCCTTTGCCTCGCTCGAAGCCGAGCGATTGTGTGCAGTGTAGCGCAAATGCAAATATTCAATATAGAATACGAGATATGAACAGAAACGATCGGAAGGATTACTGGAAATGGCTAACCATTCAATAAGCCCGTCAGGGGAAAGATTTGCCATCCCTGAAAAGGACAAATATGCCAGTGAGCTCAAACGTATTGAGCTACTGGTAGAAGCGGCTCGCAACGAGGACAAAGAGATCGTTGTGGTAATTGGCCTCGGCTTCGTAGGCGCGGTTATGGCGGCTATCATTGCCGATTCCGTTGATAAAAAAAGCGGCAAGGCGGGCAAGCTCGTCATCGGCTGTCAACGGCCCAGCGTCCGCAGTTACTGGAAAGTCCCGCTGCTTAGTCGAGGCATATCACCTGTTAAGGCCGAGGACCCTGAGGTCGAGCCGATGATTGCCCGCTGCGTGCTCGAGAAAAAAACGCTCATCGCCACCTACAACAGTGACTGCCTCAAGTTAGCTGACTGTGTGGTTGTGGATGTCCAGTGCGACTATACAAAAAATGACTTAGGCAATATGCGAACAGGGAAGGTGGAAATGGGCGCACTGGAAGCGACAATAAAGACCATCGGCGGGAAAGTGCCGCCGAATTGCCTGACCCTGATTGAAACGACGGTAGCGCCGGGCACAACCGAGCTTGTTGCCTGGCCGATTATGAAAAAAGCCTTTGCCGAGCGCGGCATAGAAACAGAGCCGCTGCTGGCACACAGTTTCGAGCGGGTCATGCCCGGCAGGCATTACGTTTCGTCAATACGGGATTTCTGGCGGGTCTGCTCCGGCTGTAACGACCAGGCAAGAAAACGTGTCGAGAAGTTTCTCAAGGAAGTGCTGAATACCGAGGAATTTCCGCTGACAGTTATGGACCGCCCCATTGAGTCGGAGACTACGAAAATCGTCGAGAATTCTTTCCGTGCCACTATGCTGGCGTTCCTTGACGAATGGAGCTTGTTCGCAGAGCGCAACGGCGTGGACCTGATTAAGGTCATCAAGGCTATTAAAGTACGGCCCACGCACAGCAATATCATATTTCCAGGTCCTGGCATCGGCGGATACTGCCTGCCAAAGGACGGCGGCCTGGGGCGCTGGGCATATAAGCATATTCTCGGATTCGATGACGATATATTCAGGATGACAACGGCGGCAATCGACATCAACGATACGCGCGGCCTGCATGCAGCGACACTAACAAAAGAGGCCCTCGAAAATATGGGCCGTCAGGTAGCCGGTGCGGCTGTGCTTCTATGCGGAGCAAGCTATCGTCAGGATGTCGGTGACAGTCGTTACAGCGGCTCAGAAATAGTCGTTCGAAAGCTGACCGAGATGGGGGCCGAGATGCGAGTGCACGACCCGTATCTCGAACACTGGTACGAGCTGGAACAACAAGATACTTATCCGGAACCGGGGCAGTCACGAGCGAGATTTTTCCAAAACCAGGATAACTTAATCAATATTCAGGTCCAGCACGACCTTGCCGATGCGCTCAAAGGCGCGGAGGCGGTCATATTGGCTGTGCCGCATAAACCTTACCTGGAGCTTGACCCTGATAAAATAGTTGAATGGGCAGGCGGGCCGTTGGCGGTGATTGATTGCTTCGGCATACTGAACGACGAGAAAATCCGCCGGTATTTGGAACTCGGCTGCGAAGTAAAAGGTCTGGGCCGAGGGCATATTCAGCGAATAAAGGAAGAAGTGAGGAGAAGTTAGGAACTTAAAGCTAAGAACGTGGAACTATTGGCTAACAAAATCCGAATATCGAATATCGAAATCCAAAACAAATTCGAAATTCAAATCCTAAATGTTCAAAACACTATTTCTGTCTGTAACGGAACTCGGATTTTGTAATTTGGTCATTCGTATTTGCTT
>JBAQFY010000077.1:0-4396 GCA_049287505.1 Sedimentisphaerales bacterium
TCTTTTCTTGAGTAATCGCTTACCTTGAGAACTCGCACACGCAACCTGTGCCCGCTCAACATACGGTGTATCAAACCGCGTCACCTGCCGTACCGCCTTCGGCGATTTAGAACCCAAGCATCGCGAACGTAACCGGCAGGATCCACAAACTTGCGGTTCCGCACTATAAAACGCCTTGCCGTCCTTTCGCTGTCTCCGGCGTCGCTTTAAAACCTGCCCCGCTGGACAATAAAACACATCCAAATGTGAATTATATTCAAACTCGTCCTTATCAAAACATCCATGAGCGTTGCCCCCTTTACGCTCACGAATCACAGTCTCAATACCTTTATCCTGTAAATAACCCAGACAATCCTGAGAACCGTATAAATGATCACCAACTGCTCGACACGGCGTCCCACAATTACGCTGATGCTGCTCAATCAGCTCCGGAACAACTGATGTGTCATCCGCCGCTGCGGAACTCGTGGCCACCGCAGTAATCACACCTTTCTGCTCGTCAGCCAGAAAATGGGTCTTAAAGGACGGCCCGTGTGCGAATATAACGATGCTGTTACCGACCGAACCCAAGAAAAATCCAGAACATCAGCCAGCCGCCGCACCAGATGTTCCTTTGGTACCAGGTCTTCTAAAGAAATCTGATAGAATAGTCGTGGCTCAAATTGTTTACATCCTTGCATTGGTAGCATGCTCCTTATATCATAGTGCAGTAGAGTTGCTTACTTTCGTAGTATATATTATAAAGCATCGCCCGAGTTTGGCAACAGACCCGAAAGCGTGAATCCAGTTTTTCGCTCTGGACCCCTGCTCCCCGCTTTCGCGGGGACAAGTTTACCCCTGCGGAAGCAGGGGCAGGGGTGACATCGTCGGTTTTTGTTTTCTGCAACAGATACTATTTAGCCTCAGGTTTTACCCGAGGTTTGCTCCGATATGTCAGCAAAGGATTTTAGGGTTGGCAGGAACTTACACATAATATAAAATTACTGTAAGATTTTGTTTGTATCGGATAATATAAGCCGTGTGATATAAAACCACACGCATATTTTTATGGACAAAGAATACATTAAAAAACTTGCTGAAAACCCAGACTTCATCCCGGGCATTTATAACTATTGCGACCGGTGGTGTGAGCGCTGTCCGTTCACCTCCCGCTGTATGAACTTTGCATTGAGTGAAGAGCAATTTGCCGACCCAGAGACCCACGACATAAACAACGAGGCCTTCTGGGAGAAACTGTCTGAAATTTTCCAGTTCACGCTTGAAATGGTCAAAGAAACTGCACAAGAACAGGGCATTGACCTCGATTCTCTCGACCTTCAGCAAGCCGCTGACGAGCACGAGACCATCCGGAACACCGCCAAAAACCATGAATGTCCCTGTGCAGCAAAAGTCTATGGGCAAATGGTGAACAATTGGTTTGACTCAGCAAAAGACCTGTTTGAGCAAAAGGCCGACGACCTGAGCTTGCAAGTACGTCTCGAGCTGCCCGATTCCGACCCGGCTGAAGAAGCCTCCGGTCTCAAAGACTCAGTGGACGTCATCCGCTGGTACCAGCATTTTATTTATGTCAAACTCATCAGGGCAGTCCAGGGCAAGCTGGAAGAAACTTCACAGAGTCTCGATGAATTTCCCAAAGACTCTGATGGCTCGGCAAAAGTCGCTTTAATAGCGATAGACCGTTCGATTGCCGCATGGGGACAAATGCGCGAACATTTCCCGCAACGCAGGGATGACATCCTCGATGTCCTTGTGCACCTTGACCGTTTACGCAGGAAAACAGAAGCACTATTTCCCGATGCAAGAGCTTTCGTCAGACCGGGATTCGATTCTCCGGACAAGCTCCGCTGACCGCACCTTCAAAATTGAGCTCAAAATCCGGCAGATTAAGGTTTCATCACAAGCGGTTTTTAACTCCCCAGACAATACGATAGACTATATGTGAAATGCGAAACAAATTACGGGGCAAGGAAACAGTCAGCCTCACAGGAAGGAACTTCGCAGCCTTGATATATGTCGGTGTCCTGCAGTGTGTATATATCATCATCTGAGATGCCGATAAAACGGGTTTTAAGAAATTCAACACTTCCGTCACCAAACAAAACGTTCTGCCCCCGACGATTGTGACTATTACTGTTAAGAGTTAGTAATTCCCTGCTCAAGCGCAGTTGAAGCTGTTCGGTAAAATCTTCCGGAAGTCTTTCAAAGAGAGGATTCCAGTCTGCCATTAAAACCTTTCTGCACAGGAGCTTACCGCTTTCGCTTTGTATTCTATGGCATCTTATCTGGAAGCTGTAGGTTACATATCTTCTGCTGGGAAAATCTTTTAATCTTTTGATTTGTGAGTCATCGGGTTTCAGGGGTTCTTCACCCTTACAGCCCGGACATGCAAAGTAACTTAGCTCAACGTAACCGCCTTTAGGCAAAAGGTATATATGACGGGTATTGGAATGATTCTCGCTGCCCTGGTCACCCACCTTCCACCACGGTGCTCCTGCTGTAGTTTTAACAGCAGGTGATTGACCATCATGATCGGAAATGTAATTGCTTAAACCGTTAAAGATACTGCCCATTTGCAGTTGGCACCGCTGCTGACGGTATCTTTGACGCGCAACGCTCAGCGTAGGAACCAGAACTCCGATGATAACCATAAACACCGCGGCAGCCGCCGCTATTTTGCTCAAGTTCCACCATAGATGACTCTTAGTAACAAAATCTCGGGTTTGTTCGCCGGCAAGCAATTGCTGGAGCTGACTCTGACCTGATTCCGCAGGACTATTAACCCGCCAAATAGTGTGTTCGACCAGTTCATCCGGACAGGACTCTTGCCCTAAGCTATCAAGTGGTTCAATTGCAGTTTTGAGCCTGGAGTGAATTTCGGCAGCTTCTTTGTTCGTTGAGATTAACCCCTCTGCCTCGGCAGTTTCTTTCTGTGATGTCAAGCCTATACAATAATCAAATAATAACTGTTTCTGCTCGTTGTTCAGCGGACTCATTTAGTTTCCTTGCTTCCAACCGATGCTTTCCACTCTTTTGCAAAACGACCAACCGCCGTGTGCAGTCTGCTCTTCACTGTTCCGATAGGTATACTCAAAATCTCGGCCATTTGTTTGTAGGAAAATTTGTTAAAATACGCCAGAACCAATATTTCTCTGAGGTTTTCCGGCATATCCGCTATAATTTGTCTAACGTGCAAAGCTGTTTCGCCCCGTTGGAGCTTCTCGTAAGGCATTGTGCTATCGGAAGTAACAGTATTCAGGACATCATCAAACGACAAATCCTCCGAATCCCTCAGAGTGCCGATGGGAATGGCGTTTGTTCGCTGCCATTTGCGAAGGGCATCTTTTGCTTTGTTGGCGGCTATGGTGAACAGCCAGGGGCGCAACGGTCGGTCTTTATCGAAGCTCTCCCGGCTGTTAAATAACTGCAAAAAGGTTTCCTGAAAAACGTCTTCGACAAGCTCATGGCGGTTTAAAAACAGCCGTAAAAAGGCGTAAAGGCCGTTTTTGTAACGACTTACGATTTCACGGAATGCTGACTCCTCGCCGTTTGAATAGCGTTCGAGGAGCTGCCCATCCGTCATTTTTTTCAAATCAGCATCCATGGTTTTTACATTCAAAAAATCGCTTCAACATCGATATTATAAGCGATTAAGAACTAAAGTAAAATCCTTCTCACAAGTAATTTACGGAAATCCGCTGAAATAAGCTCATTTGGTTCGATTGTTGAGACGGTATCCTACAAAATTGCGAATACAGGTAGTTTTTAGACTCTTTTAAACTTGGCGTTTTATATCGGACATCGGTGGGTCTAAAAGAAGAAATATTTGTTGGGGATTCGCAAAAGCCGAAAGTCGTACCATCAGCTATGATTGGACAATTAGGATTTCTATATATGGTGCGATATCAAGCATGATAGTCTATAAATTATGAGCATATAAAAAAAGCCCCTGCTTTTAACGATTAGCGAGATTTGAGGATGGAGCAGGGGCATTGTCAAAATGACAGTATTATTATAGACCTTTTTTTAGCAAGGTCAAGAGTAAACAAAAGAAATGAAGATTATGAAAAAGTGTCCCTGCTGCATCCGGGGAGGATGAAAACAGGGACGGCGTTCAATCAACAGAACAATTATAGACCTTTTTGTTAGCGTGGTCAAGGGTATTTCCGGAAATATTATACCCCTCAAGACGAGCTTCGTAGGGCGGGTCTTTCGTCCTTCGAATTATCCGTGGGGTGAGAGTGCTTTGTCAACCGTCGTTATTTTATATTTTGGTATTCTGAATTTTGGATTTGTTTCGGATTTAGGATTTAGTGCTTCGGATTTTCTTGGCTTCAGCCCTGTAGGGTGGGGCTTTCGTCCTTCGCAGTCCCGATTTTCTCGGGACGGAGAATGGATG
>JBAQFY010000078.1:0-3028 GCA_049287505.1 Sedimentisphaerales bacterium
TTTCAAGTACTCACCCCGGCCCGGCACAATAGCCGACAAAAGACTCCAAGACACCGTACCCGCCGAAGTAAAGCAAAAACGAATTGTTGAACTACTCGAGGTGCAGGAGAAAATAAGCGACCGGCTAAGCAGAGACTTTTTGGATAAAGAAGTGAAAGTCCTCGTCGAAGGATTAAGTAAAAAATCCCATCGAAATATAGTTGACAGCGCAGACAACCCGCAATTGGTAGGAAGAACCGAGACAGATTACATAGTTGTCTTTAACGGACCGATGTCACTGGCCGGCCGGTTCGCAAAAGTAAAAATCATAAAAACCAGCCCGCTGACACTCTTTGGCGAACTTATCCGATTACCTCAATCTCCGAAGAGAGCGGACAAAGCAGACGGTATTCGGAAGATGCAGAAATAGCCAAACAACAAAAAGGCGATAACCAATCCCACCGCAAAGACCCGGTTCGGCTTGAGAACCGCAAACGCATCTTTAGAAAGCAATTTCGGCATTACAATAAACAATCCTATCGCAACCCAGATGGCTTGCAGCGGCGTCAACAGTAAGCCGTCAAGTATCGCGGCGAACTGAACGAGGAATACCGGCTGTTCCTTAAAGCAGAAAACAAGAATCATATTCGTGCAAATAAAGAAAAGCAGAAAGAGCCTGAACTGCGTCTTCCAGGCAAATTTTTTGCCAAAGCCTGGGATGCAAATTCTAAAGGAATCTGCCAGCAGCCGTGGCCAGCCGGCTAATTGTCCAATCTGCGTGGAAATCAGTGCCGCCGCACCCGCCAGCATAAACAGAAATCCGCCGACGGCTCCCCATCTCAACGAGAAAAGATTCGACAGCTCGATAGCCACCTGCGGACCTTCAGGGGCTATTTTGGCCGGTCCCAGGATACCCGCACCGGCAATGAAAAATGCACCGGTAACCACAATCCCTATAACCATAGCCAGAGTTGAATCGACATAGAGCACGCGGCACCAGCCCTTGATTTTCTCAGCCGCATCGAGGCTCATTTGCCGAAGACTCGCTACATCAGCAGGCCTGCCGTATCCCCTGCCAGCCGTGGCACCATATCCGGCACCAAGCACCCAGTACGTGTACCATACCTGGCTGGCAAAGCCGCCCGCGCTCCAGCCTAACAGCGGCAATATCTCCTTCCAAGGGTTCTCACTGACGCCTTTTATCGCCCTTGCCCATTCGGGAACCTGTGGAATGCTCGGAGTTAAGCTTTGCAGAATTTCGGTAAATCCGGGAAAGACGTGAGCGGCCACATACAGGACACCCAAAACAATAATCAGAACAAAGATGCTCATTACTATTTTTAAGACATCGAATATACCCGACCACACTATACCGACGGCGATAAACGTAACGAGCCAGCCGCTCAGGCCCGCCCCTATCGGTATGATACTGTTGACAAAGACCCCTGCCGCCGTGGCCAGAGCACCTATGGAAAAGGCCGCACTTGTGAACTGCGCCACTAATACAATCCACACCGCCCAGTGTTTCGGCCCCGGCATCCTATCGAACATATCAATCATCCCTTCGCCGGTGCAGACCGTATATCGGGCCCCGCTCATACCTATCCAGAACTTCAGGAATATGCCGATGACAATCGCCCAGAGTATGCTCGTGCCTAAGATGGCGCCGGTGCGTGTCGCCAGGATTACCTCGCCGGAGCCGATATATTCAGCCGCCCATACCATCGAAGGCCCAACCAGCGCAAATACCGCAAGCCCGACCGGCGGCTTCTTGATTGTTATCTCGTTGGCTTGTTCTGAATTTTCTCCCATAGTTTTCGTATCGCTTTTAATAATTCCGAACCCTCTATATAGGTTTCTTGGTAAATGTCATTTTATAAATGACATTCTTTGTCATTCCCGCGCAGGCGGGAATCCAGAAACTGATTGTTCTTCTAAAGCCTTGTACCCCAAATATTTTTACCTCTGTAACCTTAGAATTTTGCCAGTAAATTACCGCTTTACAAAGCCGGTGTCCATCATTTTCTTATAAGGGTTGGAAGTAGCGTGAAAATGACCAATTGTAAATATCCAATCTTAAATCTGAAATCCTCTCTGTCATTTCGACCGAAGTGATGCGAAGCATCACGAAGTGGAGAACTCTTTTCAAAAATAGGTTTCTCGACTCGCTCGAAGTTAATTCTACAATTTTATCTACCAAAAAATTCGAAATCTGAAATCTAAAATCGGTAATCTGAAATGCTTCCCTGTGAAGTTCGCTACGAAGCACGAGTCTGAAATCAGTGGTCAATAGTAAATAGTAAATAATCAATAGTCAATTGAAAGGCTGTATTTCACCCTCGACAGCTCCTCCCCCACTCTCGGCTTGCGAAATACAAATTTATCCCGCGCTGTATCTTGGGACAAATGCTCGTGCATTAAATGTTAGCTCTTGTTTTATAATCATCCAAATTAAAATAATTCGAGTGCTCGTAATAATCTGAATTTTTAAACTCAAAACAAACAATTTCATCGAAGGTTGTTTCTAATAAATAAGAATTTTCGCAAATCAAATTTTGAAACGCGTTCTTTACATCAGTACCTTGAGCAAAGCCAATTACCTGACAGTTTTCAATGTCCGGTTCTATAGATGTACTCTCCGGCTGAAATGTATATCCTTCTGTGGTTATGAAAATATATGAATTCATTATGAACCTCTAAACATTCTTCCACAATTTCCTATATACACCACCGCCAAGGAATTCTATCAAGCCTAAATCCCTTAATTCCTGCAATTGTTGTCTTATCTTAGCCTCGATATTACGATTTTCCGGGTGCAATTCCTGGAGATGCTTATTATATGCATATACCTGTTCAAGTTTAAAGATATTTGCTGGGATTTTAGAAACAACGTTAAAGGTATCCAGCCGCCAGCCGGACAGTGTATTTGCGATAGTTGTAACACCGCCATCGTACAAATCATCTTCCGGCTCATAAGCTACTCTCGGTAATAAATCCTTTTCAGACTTTCCAAACTTGATTCTTTTCTCTTTGGGGACTTTGGAAAGAA
>JBAQFY010000079.1:0-17722 GCA_049287505.1 Sedimentisphaerales bacterium
GATGCCATCAGGACAGAGGATTATATTACTCTTCCAGCATTGCCAATATAGCCCGCTTTAGCTCAGGAACATCGCGCTGTGTGATATCCCAGACCCTTTCCAAATCGATGCCGAGGTAATCGTGAACAAGCACGTTACGAAATGCAGCGATACGAAGCCACTCAACCTCAGGATGCGTTTCCTTCAAATCATCTGAGAGACGCTGGCTTGATTCAGCCGTCGTTTGAAGGTTTCTAAGCACAGCGTCCTGAAGATTGTGAGATGACAGGAACCGGTCTCGTCCCCCAGCGACATTTTCTTCGATACGCCGAATGCACTCTAAGATGTGCCGTAAGTAAACGGTATCATCTTTCATAACGGTTTAACCTCACGAAGCACGTGCTCGCGGATATAGGGACTTAGTGCCTTCTCAGTAACAACCTCGACATGACGTCCCAGAGTTTTTTCAAGGTCCAATATAAGGCCGGCAGGAAACCAGGAGCTTGTGGCTGGGCCTGCATCAACGAGAAAATCGATATCGCTGTCCGGGCCAGCTTCACCACGCACAACAGAGCCGAAGATACGAATATTGTACGCACCATGCTTGGCAGCAATTGCGCGAATATCATTGCGTTTTTCGTGGAGAAATTGCTCTATATCCATAGATAACTCTCATATACCCGGATTATCCATTCACGGCTTAAAGAAGAATAGACTTTCTATTTTTCCTTGTCAAACACTTTTTACAGACTACTTAAGAGACAAATGGCCGAAATTACAGTCATTAGGAATGGACTTAACTACTCCACAAACCAAAGGTTGACTCAAAACGCATCAAACAATATAATTAGGACAAGACCGGCGATATTCAGTATTCAGAAACGATAAATTGAATTACGAAATAAGATTCACGAGAAACTAAATATGTGTTTGACAGCACCGGCAAGGGTAGTGGAGTTACATAATGGAATTTGACAACTACGGCAGCCATTTGCGAGTATTTGAGAAGGTGTTCGCGACGTTTGAGACAAAAAAGGTTCTGGAATTTGGTTTAGGCCAGTTCAGCACACCATTTTTCGTTAATCATGCCGAGGTGGTTGTCAGCGTGGAGCAAGAAAGTAAAGAATGGTACGAAAGAATAAAAGACCGTATCGATTCAGGAAACTGGCACCCCATTTTTCAGCTTGATCCGCGGGTAGTATTCGAGCAGTTTGACGCTAACAATCAACACTTTGATTTGGTTTTTAGTGACGGCGCTGCAGAGACAAGGTGTTTGGTGGCCAACCTGGCAATGGAAAGAAATGTCCCGATGGTCATATTACATGATACCGAGAAGGTTTGGTATTATCAATGGAACCTGCTCAGTATTCCGGCTAACTACAGCCGTTTCAATTTTTGCTATCGAAAGGGTGCGAATAAAGTAACCACGATATTGGCAAACAGCAATCAAAGTATTTTGGAGCAGTGGGAAATCCCTGACTACGACAGGATTTTGCAAGCTTATAGCTCCCCGTGCCAACCTGTCATTCAGTTGCGATATGACGAAGTCAGGAGTTCAATTGACAGACTCGATAGGGTTCCTTAGACTTTTTCCAGCTTATAGGCAGAATTGCCTCAGAAGTGCGCTGAGCAGAGGTCTGAATTTTTAGATATATTTCACATATGTAAGGTATTGATTCAAAGTGTCTCTTAGCCTAAAAAGAACCTGAACACGGCACAATATTACGGTATAAATTATGTGTTTGGCGATACCGGCAAGGATAATAGAATTAGAGGGGGACAGGGCGGTTGTCGATGCGATGGGCAACTGCTGGAGAGCTAAAACTACGCTCCTGCCAGAAGCTAAATTAGGAGATTTGATTCTGATTCACGCCGGCTTTGCTATCTCGCTCGTCGATGAAGAAGAGGCAAAAAAGACCTGGCAGCTTATTGCAGAAATTAACGAATTCCAGGACACGCCAAATAAGGTTTCAGGATAAAAAAACGTGAAGCAAAATACGGAAGGACATCAGGACATCAGGAAACCAGGATGCAGGATATCAGCAGATCAGGACATCAGGAGAAGCTAATCCGGCCTTTAGGCAGACTAACCTGATATCCTGATAACCTGATGCCCACCACCTGATAACCTGATCCCCGGATAACCCAAATAACGAGATACGAAAAGGATGCTTGATAAAATCCGAAAAGCACAGAGCGTTATGAACTCAGCTTGTAAGAAGCTGGGACGGCAAATAAATATAATGGAGGTCTGCGGGACTCACACAGTCTCTATTTTCCGCAACGGGATAAGGTCAACTCTGCCGAAGGAATTGAAGCTTTTGTCCGGGCCGGGCTGCCCGGTATGCGTTACCGACCAGGGCTATATAGATATTGTTTTGCAGTTGGCGGACCGGGACGATTGTTTAATCGCCACGTACGGCGATATGATTCGAGTTCCCGGTAAAAACAGCTCGCTTGAAAAAAAGCAGGCAAAAGCCAATGTCAAAGTTGTTCTAAGCAGCGAAGATGCCCTGCAATTAGCTAAAGACAATCCTGAAAAAACGGTCGTATTCGTTGCGGTTGGCTTTGAAACCACTGCGCCGGCCACCGCTGTAGTGGTAAAAGAGGCGGCCGAGCAGCAGGTCGATAATTTTTGTATTTTGAGCGGGCACAAGCTGGCTGTGCCTGCTATGCGAGCATTGTTGAGCGCAAAAAATGATAAAATAGATGCCTTTCTTTGTCCCGGACACGTCAGTGTGATAATCGGCTATGGTGCTTTTGCCGAGATTGTGGAAGATTTTGGTCGGCCTTGTGTGGTGGCCGGCTTTGAGGCGCTGCAAATAATGGAAGGACTCGGGGAAATCTGTCGGCAGCTCGCAGCCGGCAAAGCCGAGCTAAAATCAATATACAATGCTGTTGTAACCGAGAGGGGTAACATAGCAGCACAAGAAATCGTCGCTGAGTGCTTCGAAGCAGTGGACGGCTACTGGCGAGGACTGGGAAAAATAGCAAAAAGCACGCTCAAGCTAAAAAATAAATACAGCCGATTCGACGCCCTAACTCGATTTAACTTAACCGAAATGCCGTGCGAAGAAAGAAAGGGGTGCCGATGCGGCGAAGTGTTGTGTGGATTGATAGAGCCGCCGGAGTGTGGATTGTTCGGTCAAAACTGTACGCCACAGGAACCGATTGGGCCCTGTATGGTAAGCTCCGAAGGGGCGTGCGCGGCGTGGTTTAAGTATGGCGGAATCAGAATATCAGGACATCAGAATATCAGGACATCAGGATAACAGGACATCAGGATAACAGAGTATCAGGGTATCAGGAATTATGGAGAAAACAAGCAAACACGATAGAATCCTGCTTGCGCATGGCGGCGGGGGACAACTGATGGATGACCTAATCCGCCACCATATTCTGCCGAGACTTAATAATGAGGTGCTCGCTGAATTAGGCGATTCGGCAAACCTGAATGTTGCTTCGAACTCACTATGCTTTACTACGGACAGCTACGTTGTAAAGCCATTGTTTTTTAACGGCGGAGATATTGGGAAATTAGCTGTTTGCGGGACGGTAAATGATTTAGCTGTTGCCGGCTCGAGGCCCGCTGCTTTATCTTTGTCGTTAATAATTGAAGATGGCTTCGAATTTAAGCTGCTCGAAAAGATTTTAGCCAGCATAGGTGAAGCCGCTCGCCAAAACAATGTCAGTATTGTTACCGGCGATACCAAGACTGTTGAGGCCGGTGCGGCTGATAAGATTTTCATAAACACAGCAGGAATCGGGATAAAATTAGCCGACGTGGAGATGGGATTCGAGAAGATTGCTGTTGGGGATAAAATCATTATCAACGGCACAATAGGCGACCATGGGATGACTGTTATTTCGCAACGAGAGGACATTAAATTTCAATCGCAGCTGCAAAGTGACTGTGCGGGCCTGGCCGGATTAACCTGCGAGCTATTAGAGAATATGAGCGGGGTAAACCGCGTTAGAAATAAAACGCCAGAGACATCCGCTCAGCGGTCGAAAGGGATTTCTAAGGGGGTAAAATTTATGCGAGACCCGACCCGTGGTGGGATAGCTGCAACACTTAATGAAATTTCAAGAAGCAGCGGGCTGAGCATCGAAATTCGCGAGGCTGATATACCGGTCAGGCCGGCAGTGCAGGCGGCAGCCGATATGCTTGGTTTCGACGTGCTGACAATCGCCAACGAAGGTAAATTCATTGCGATTGTCTCGCCGGAATCGGCGGATAATTGTTTGAGAATTTGCAAAAATCACCCGTTGGGCAAAGAGGCAAAGATAATCGGTGAGGTTTGCCAGAGCCGTGATGTGCCTGTAGTAGAAATGATAACCAAAATCGGCGGAAAAAGAATAGTGCAGATGCCATACGGGCGGGAACTGCCGAGGATATGCTGATGCACGAAATGACGGTGGCTGAGAGCCTGCTGACGACAATATCATACGAAGCTGCAAAACACAATACAAAGCCCATTAGCGCCAAAATTAGCTGTGGGACGCTCAACCCTATCAATGACGAAGCACTTTGTTTTGCCTTTGAGGCAATCGCCAAAGGTACCTTATGCGAAGGTGTGAAATTAGAAGTAGAACATAAACCGATACAGGCGCGGTGCAAAAATTGTAACCGAAACTTCAATGTTGAGTTTTCGTCTCCAAGATGTCCAAAGTGCAGCAGTGAAGATTTTGAATTGTTATCCGATGCGCCTTTGTTACTGGAAGAGATAGAACTCCAAACGGATTGACACTATGAAAAAGATTAGCGTTGTTAAGAAAATTCTCAGTAAAAACGAGAAGTATGCCTTCGAGAACATTTTGTTTTTAACGAAGCGAAAGAAGTTATGCCTGAATATGATATCGTCTCCCGGCTCGGGCAAAACAACAATTCTTGCCAGGACGATAAGCGACTTAAAAGACAAAATCAGAATCGGTGTTATCGAAGGCGACATACAAACCGACATAGACGCTGAGAGAATCAGAGCAACCAAAGCACCAGTTGTACAGATAAATACCGAAGGCGCCTGCCATCTATCAGCACTTCAGATAAGCCAAGCACTTAAAGAATTGCCTGTCAAAGATTTGGATTTGATATTCATCGAGAACGTAGGCAATCTGGTTTGCCCATCGGCATTTGAACTTGGTGAGGCAGGCAAGATAGTTGTACTATCCGTTGCGGAAGGTGACGACAAGCCGGCCAAATACCCTGCCATTTTTGCAAAGTCAAAGGTGCTGCTTATAAACAAAATTGACCTGCTGCCGGGTGGGCGGGTGGATTTTGATATCAAACGAGCGAAGGCCGATGCCTGCAAACTAAATAAGAGTATAGAGATTTTCCCAATATCCGCTAAGACCGGCGAAGGTATGACCAACTGGTATGACTGGCTGATAAAGTCGGTCGAAAAAAATAGCATGTAGTACTTAGTGCCGTTTCCAATAAATAAGTTTAACTATTTGATTCGCCTTCGGCGAAGCTATTTCAATAGATTCCTCCGCTTCGGCACGACAAAGCCGTGCCTTCGGTCGGAATGACAGCAGGTATAGAATGTTCCACTCACTTTTTAGAAACGGCATTAGGTGCACGTTACGGACTGTCTGCTATTGTTTTTGATTGGTAGAGACCGTGTTTGTGTATATAGTCGGCAACGGCCGGGTGCAGCATATCGGTTACATCGCGACCGGCAGCTAATCTATCTCGAATTTCCGTGCTGCTTATATCAATCAAAGGGGTTTGGATAACATTTTGCCGGAGTTTTCCGATGCGCCGAGGGCCCCATAGAGCCTCGAATTTGGCGAAATTCGGGGGTTCGCAGCCGGCTCTGTGCATAACGGTTAAATTACAGACATCAATCAGCTCGACAATCTGGTGCCAATACGCCAAATCATCAATGCTATCGGCGCCCACGAGCCAATGGATTAAAGTGTCGCTGCCGTATTCGGTCTGGAACTGCTTTATGGTATCCAAAGTGTAACTCGGCGCCGGCTTTTTCAATTCGTAATCACTTACTTCAAAACTCTTTTGTTCGGCGATTGCGAGAGCTATCATTTTAAGGCGATGATTGTCACTTGCCTTTGGCCGGAAACCTTTTAGTGGGGAGCGTTTTGCAGGAATGAAAATGATTTTCTCTGCGCCAATATGTCTGGCTGCATCCGCAGCGACAGTAGTATGGCCGAGATGAACGGGGTCGAACGTGCCGCCGAACAAAGCTATTTTTCTTTTTGCCATACAAAACTAACAACAAAACTGTGTGTTGTTGAAAAAATATTAAAAAAGAAATAAAAAACTTTAACCACCAAAAATATCAGCAAATAACAAAACATTTAAAGTGTAATCTGGTTTTTACTTTATTCATGCGTTCCATAACACTTTGAAAACATATTACATAGTGACACAATAAAAACCTTCTTAGACAATCAAAAAAACCCGAAAACAACCTATAAGTCAAATAAATCGACCCCGACAAGGGTAATTACAACAAAGCAGCTTTTCATTTTTAGTAAGAGCTTCAATTACAATAAAACAATTTGCATCGTTTCATTAAAGAGTATGGTAAACAATATATGAGGCTGTGTAAAACATTGAAGACAAAATTTTTATCAAGTATTTATAAACTTTTGGTCGATAAAAAAATATGAAAAATAATAAACTTTTTTGTATATTTTTTTAAGAGAGTTTCTTATTGTAGATCAGTATTGTAACGTTAAGTATAACGTAAAAGGATTTTTTGTCAGCCAAAAGGAGGTGACACAATAATGGCGAAGAAAAAAGCGAAGAAGAAAGTAACGAAGAAGAAAGCCAAAAAGAAAAAGAAAAAATAGCATAGCAATTTAGTCACAAGCCCGCCTGTCCTTATCGCTATGGATTTTGGTGGGCTGCCGGTTAAAGCCGGTTGTTTCAGCCGTAATCAAGTGCGGCAAGTTATGCGAAAATGGAAGGTTTTCTCACTATGAAAAAACCTTCCATTTTTCATTTATATACAGAACCACAATTATAGCTCCTTCATAACACCTCTTAACACTAAAATTATCTCTACCCCTCAGGAACAACTGCCTTCTTGCAATCAGCGAGCAATTCTTTATACTATTCTTCGATACAGGTGGAGATTTTTTTTATAATTTTCGAGGCGACTCGCAAAGAGAATAACAATATGGACTATTTCAACTATAAAAACGGCAGTCTGTTCGCTGAAAATGTAAGTGTTGAGAAAATCGCTGACGAGGTCGGCACGCCGGTTTACGTCTATAGCAAGGCCACTTTCAAGAAGCACCTGCAAAAGATTCAGCAGGCATACAGCCGGCTCGATACAACGATTTGCTATTCCGTTAAGGCCTGCGGTAATATAAATATCCTCAAATTTATGGCCGAGGCGGGCAGTGGATTTGACATCGTCAGCGGCGGAGAGCTATACCGTGCTTTGCAGGCCGGCGGCGAACCATCAAAAATCGTTTATGCCGGTGTCGGTAAAACCGATACCGAAATCATCGAAGCACTCAACGCCGACATCGGCTATTTCAACATCGAATCAGAAGCAGAGCTGGAAAACCTGATTCGATTAGCAAAACAACAAGGCAAACAACCCAAATCTGCTCTGCGCGTCAATCCGGATGTTGCCTATAAAACCCACGCCTTCCTGACCACAGGCAAAAAAGAAACAAAATTCGGAGTCGATATCGAACGGGCATTGAAAGTTTTTGCTGATTACGGCGACAATGCAGCGGTGAATCTCTGTGCGATTCATGTCCACTTAGGCACCGGCGGCAAAAAGATTGACCCATACGTTGAAGCTGTTGAAAAAGTCTTACCGCTTATTGACCGGCTCCGCAGCAAAGGCCACACTATCGAAGCTCTCGACTTAGGCGGCGGTTACGGCGCCGACTACGAGTCCGACACGGTGCCCTCGGCGGGGGAATACGCAGCAGGAATCGTCCCGCTGCTGAAAGACAAGAACCTTAAACTAATCCTGGAGCCGGGCAAAAGCATCTGCGCCAACGCAGGGATAATGCTTACTCGAGTGCTTTATATCAAACACGGCGGCAGGAAGAAATTTATTATTGTCGATGCAGGAATGAACGATTTGATTCGTCCATCGCTGTATGATGCTTTTCATTTTATCTGGCCTGCGAAGGTGGATGACAAGTTTGTTCCACGGCAGCGGGAGAAAGATTTGCGGATGGGAGGCACTGAAGTTGTTGATGTAGTCGGGCCGGTCTGCGAGGGTGCGGATTTTTTTGCAAAGGACAGGGCCCTGCCACCCGTGGAACGAGGTGATTTAATCTGTGTCTTTACGGCCGGGGCTTACGGCTTTAGTATGAGCAGCAATTACAACGCCCGCGGCCGAGCCGCGGAGGTGCTCGTTGACAACAACAACTTCTCGGTCATCAGAAAGCGCGAAACATACGAGGATTTAACGGCACTTGAAAAGTGATTCGTCGCCTGTATCTCGTCGTTCGTGGCTCATATCTCAATTGACGATTTACCGACACCGAAACAAAATGCGGAAAGCATAATCACCGCCCTGTCATTCTTAAGACGACCAGTACACCTAAAAGGCCGAGCAGGAGCACTGCGGCCCTCAATATTCGCATGAACTGTGTTCTGGGCTCCAAAAGCTTCCATACAAATGCCCAAAGGGCTGCGATAAGCGATATTCGTAAAATAAAAGAAATAAATTCTGTAAACATAGTCATATAATATCCCATTTTAACATTTGAAGTCAAGTGTTTTTTGCCTATTTTAACATTTATAAGTAAAAAAATGAGGCAATCTGCAAGGCAGCAGGTAGATTTTTGAGGGAATATACCACTTTATATTTGTCTTTTGTCAGTTCATAGACAGGCAAAGGACTTGCCCTATCCGTTTGCAAATCACAACGTTATGGATTTTAGACAATATAAAAACCTTTAGATTTGTTCATAAAGGCCATCAACAGATTTTTTGAGCCCGTCATATTTTCGATTAACCGCAATTTCAATACTGATAGGCAGGTTTTGGGGAGTATTTTTGTCAGAATTTTTAAGTACACAGGCCTTTTTTGATAGGGCGTATATTTTCGTCATGCAGTCATAAAATTAAAGTAATATAAAATATATGCCGACTACAATGCCAGTGTGTATGTAATGTGTTGGTTTTATTTAACTCAATTTAGGAGAGAAAACGATGCGATTTCTTGAAGAGGCAAAAAGATGGCTGGGTGAGATTACTGAAATTGCTTTATTATTGATAGCCCTTGGGATTGCTATTGAAATCCTATTTGGCAATACGGTTCCTTTCTTTGGAGGAATTGTTGCCAATCTTACCGCCCTACTTGGTACACTGGGCGAGAACGGGCTCGTTGGCTTGATTGCCCTGGCAATTATTCTCTTCCTGTTTTACAGAAAGAAAGCCTTTTCCCATCCTCAGAATTAGACCAGGTTAAGGCGTTAGGTTAATGGGGGCCAATCGGTAGCGCTGTCACTCCGAGCAGTATGAGGTTTTACCCTGTGATAGCGATATCGGTTGACCCCGAATATTTTACAGGGTCGGCAATGACCTATACGCTCATCTTCAAACCTTAGGCTGTCTTGCTGTCCGCCTTGTGTGAGCTTGCTCCGTTAAGGTGGATTTCACGACAATCAGCCTTAAAATACTCCAGATTGACGCGAGATTTAAAGGCCCTAACAAAAAGACTTGAAATCGGCCATATCAGTACAGAAAACCCAGATGGTGTCCATTTTGATAGAGACTCTTGCTATACAGAAAACAAATATCGAACAAGAAACGCTCGATTTAAAAACTTTATCGGCGACGTGAACCAGGAATTATGAGCCGGAAGATTAGAAGTTTCGTTCGACGAAGCCGGTATCGATTTTGTTTTTGACGAAAAGGTTGTGTGAGAGGATGTCGAGGCAGGCGGGTATCGTTGTTTTGATGGGCTCAATAACAAATTCCCTCAAAGCTCTTCTCATTGTGGCAATGGCTTCAGCTCGCGTTCTCTGATGGACAATAAGCTTGGCAATCATCGAATCGTATTTCGTTGAGACCGTCCAGCCCTGATGGACGTGAGTATCGACCCTTACGCCCGGGCCGCCGGGCGGAATATATCTGGTAATCGTGCCCGGCGAAGGAGCGAAATTATTTTCAGGGTCCTCGGCGTTTATCCGGCATTCGATTGCCACACCGGTCTGCTTAATACTTCTCTGGCTAAATTTGATAGGTAAACCGGCGGCGATTTTCAACTGCCACTTAATCAAGTCGTGGCCTGTAACCATTTCAGTAACAGGGTGTTCGACCTGAATCCGCGCATTCGCCTCGATGAAGTAGAACTTTTTATCATTGTCCAAAAGAAACTCAATCGTTGCTGCATTGACATATTTAGCCTTTTTTATAATTCTCAAGGCAGCTTCGGCAAGCTGCCCTCTGGTATGCCTGTCCAGGACGGGACAGGGCGATTCTTCAATCATCTTTTGATGTCTTCGCTGAATGGAGCAGTCCCTCTCATAAAAGTGTAATGCGTTGCCGTGTGTGTCGGCTAATACCTGGACCTCGACGTGCCTGGGTTCAACTATAAACTTTTCCAGATAGATGCTTCCGTCACCGAAGGCAGCTTCAGCTTCGGCACGTGCTGAGTTAAATGCCGAGCGCAGACTGATATCATTATGCACAACTCTCATACCTCGTCCGCCGCCGCCGGCAGCAGCTTTGATTATTACGGGATAGCCCATTTTGTTCGCCAGTTTTAGCGCCTCGGACTCCTTTTCAATAGTACCATCGGAGCCGGGCACTACCGACACGCCGGCCTTGCGTGCCAGCTCGCGTGCCTGGACCTTGTCGCCAAGCAATTGCATTGCCTCAACAGGCGGGCCAATGAATGTTATTCCGCATTCCCGACATATCCGGGCAAAGTTTATGTTCTCGGCCAGAAAACCATAACCGGGATGAATTGCCTCAACGTCCGTAATCTCGGCGGCACTTATAATACGAGGGATATTTAGATAACTTTCGGCGCAGTCGGGCGGGCCGATACAAACGGCCTCATCAGCAAGCTGCAAGTAATGAGCATCCTTATCCGCCTCGGAATAAACCGCCACTGCTTCGATACCAAGCTCGTGACAGGCGCGGATGATACGCAGGGCTATTTCGCCACGATTTGCTATAAGAATTCTTGAGAACATATTTCAATTTACTATTGTTTTCCTATTTTTGATTTCAGTCCTTTTTTCCAACAATCAATAGTAATACCAATTGCAGTTAGAAATTGCCGAAAGGATTGCATATTTATTATACTAACTGAGAGGGCCTGGATTCCAGCTTTCGCAGGAATGACAGTCTAAGGCAATCGGCAATCAATAAATATAATTAGTACAAATAATCAATTATCAGTCCGGTTTGACCTTGAAAAGCACCTGGCCAAATTCGACCGCCTGGCCATTGGTTACAAGTATTTCAGCAATCGTTCCGCTGGTCTCGGCTTTTATTTCATTCATAACCTTCATTGCCTCGATTATGCAAACGACCGTCTGCGGACTGACTGTAGAACCGACTTCCACACAAGGCTCAGAATCGGGGCTTGGTGTTGCATAGAATGTCCCAACGATAGGCGATTTTATCTCCGCCAAATTCACCGCGACCGGGGCGGCTTGCGAGGCGTAAGTTTGAATCAAAGCCTCAGCACCTCCTGCGTGGGCAGGTACGGCTCCGGGTTCCGGCCTCATCGTCGGCACAGTGCTTATGGTCCCGCCAACAGATGGTTGAGGTTGTGAGCGCTTGAGAACAATTTTGTCGTCACCATGCTTTATCTCGACCTCAAGAAGCTCGTTCTCTTTCATTATCTCGATGAGCTCTTTTATTTTTTTCAAATCAGTATCTTTTTCCGCCATCGCTGCATCCTTTCCTTGCAATGGATATCGCTCAATCCTAATGAGTATAACCAAAAGGAGTGCTTTTGCAAACAATTTTTGGTTTACCTGTGAGACAACAAATCCGCTCGGATACCCGTTTGAAATTCTATTTTAGAGATGTTCAATAAGGTTTATGGGCAAATACCTGCAATTTGCGAAAAAATAGTTTCTGAACGTCCAATAATCATTTAATATATCAGAGCTTATCTTACAAAAAGGCCTGATTTTTTTAACAATATTTAACTACCCCCGTCAAATTGGAAAGGAGCCGGTATGAAACAGTTACAATCAGCAAAAACGTGGGAGATGTCGCGGCGGAACTTCCTTCAAGCAGTGGGCGGCACTGCAGCGGGTATTTCGCTGAGCTCCAAGGAGCTACTTGGCGCCGGGGCTCCTAAAGAAAGCGGGTCCCGACAAAAGGAACCTGCTATAGTGCGAGGGGCATTTTTGTATCCTCCAACCGAGTCTCTAAGGAAGGTCGGTTATTATAGCTGGCCGGGGTCCAGTTTCGATGCCGAAGGACGTCAACAGCAGTATATGAACAGGATAAATGGAATTGAAAGAAAGCTGGGAATGCGCATCTCGATGGACAGGCAACCGCTCGATGACCCAGCGAGTGTAATCCGGTTTATCAACGAAGTTAAACAATCAAAGCCCAATGGACTGCTGCTGATACCCTTCAAGAAAAGCCACTGGGAGCAGGTTACTCGTATCGTTGAGGAAGTGAGAATACCCACGGTCATACTTGCCACACTTGGTATTCTGCTCGTTGACCATATTAATCAGCTCTATGAAAAGTCCGGTGTATATCTAATAAACTCGCTTGATAATCTCGATGCCGTTGAAGATGGTATGAAGATGATTCAAACGGCGCACTGGATGAAGGAAAGCCGTATCGTCAACATAGGAGGACCAGAAACCAAAGAAACCACAGTGCCTCATCTTGGAACACAAGTGCGGACCGTACCACATACGCAGTTTTATGAGGAGTTTAAGCGTACCAAAGTTACGGACGCCGTGAAGAAGCTCGCGCAGGCATATTTGAAAAACGCCAAAAAGGTGGTCGAACCCACCAAAGCTGATATTCTCGAGGCCTCAAAAACATATTTCGTCCTCAAACGAATTATCGAGACAGAGCAAGCTGATGCTGTGATGATGGACTGTCTGCCGGGACTTAGTAAACCACACAAACATTGCCCGCCCTGTATGGGCTTTATGAGTTTGAGGGACGAAGGTATCGCTGCCGGCTGCCAAGCCGACCTTAATGCAACATTGACCTTGATGTTAGTACAGCAGCTCTTCGACAGGCCCGGATTCCAACAGAACGCTTCGATGGAGACGGAGAAAAACCACTATTTCGGTGCCCACTGCACCTGTGCCTCCAAGCTGAGCGGTACAGACGGCCCTTGTGAGCCGTACATTTTAATGAGCCACGCTGAAGCGGGCTGGGGCTGCGTGCCTCGTGTGCTGTGGCGCGTTGGTCAAGAGGTTACAATGGCCCAATACCTTTCAGGAGAAGAACCTCAGATGTATATTTACAGCGGACAAGTGGTAGGCTGTCCAGATGTCCCCCAGACGGGCGGCTGTCGTACGAACATAGAGATGACTATAAACGAGGTTGATGACGTGTGCGATGTCAAAGGCATGCACCAGATTATATTCTATAGTAATTATGCCAGAGAACTGCGAATTTTCTGCCAACTATATGGCATCAAGGTCGTAACTTAAGAAGGCGAATAATAGAAACCTGAGTCTCTGGTTTTATGCCCCGGCTAAGGAAGTATTTCAAGGGCAACCACTGTAATATCATCAACTTCAGACGGTTCGATTTTTTGATTATGGGCAATCGTGTCAAGTCTGTCTATCATTTCAATAACAGACAAATCTTTGACTTTGCAAAATTCTTCGCTGAAACCAAAGCCGGTTGTGTCATCGAACCTGCCTATGAAAGGCTCGGCCCCGTCGGAATACAGCAGCAGCTTATCGCAGGGCTGAAGCTGCAGGGTTTGCTGGGTGTATTCGGCCTGTTCAAAAACTCCCAGCAGCGAGCCTCGTATTTCGAGCTGTTCGAGCTGCTGTCCAGGTCTGATGAGGATTGGATAGGGATGCCCGGCACGGGCATACGTGAGCTGTAGTGTTTTTGTATTTAAAAGACAATAACAGCAGGTGGCAAACTGATAGCCGGAAAGTTTCTGAGCCGCCATTCGCACATTCAGATTTTTTATAACCTCCGCCGGCGGGAATATTCGGTAATTACTCTCATACGTCTCTCGCATGAGCAGGGCCTGCTTTAGAAAGATTGTCAGCAGTGCCGCCGGCATACCGTGCCCCACCACATCGGCTACATAAAAGCCGATGTGCTGCTCGTCGATACGTACGATATCGTAAATGTCACCTGAGACCCACTCTGCCGGCAAAAAAACTGTGGCCCACTGCACTTCATCATTATTTGGCAACTGGGTGGGGAGAAAATCCTGCTGTACAAGTCCGGCTAAACGAAGCTGCTCCGCCAGATTATCTGCGAGGGTTTTTGTTATAGAAAGCTGCTCGGCGAGCTTATTCTTGTGAATTCTCAGCACATGCTTTCGTGGAACTAAAGGTTTTGTCGTAATTCCAAAACTTTTTTTACGATATGCAAGATTAGCACTTACTTTGACCCACAGCTCATCTATGGAAACTGACTCTAAGGTGTTGATCATAGAGAAACTCGTCCTTGACGGCGATATGGAAAAACTCTTAACGGGCATTTCCGGGCGCTCTGTGAGTAAAATCATGCCGATATTTTCCATCTCAAGAGATTCGATAATTCGGGCCAATTGCTGCTGCTGCGAAACGTCCGAGTCTTCCATATCGATAATAACGGTCCCTATCAAATCGAATCTGTCGCGTACTTTTGAAAACTTGTCTATCGGAAGAGTGCTGTAAGAAAGTCTCCTCTTCTTTAAAAGTCGCTTTATTTCAGACGGGATGTGGCTTTGATTTGTCAGATACAGAACATCTATATAGCTTTCTTCCGAGTCAATAGCAGTTAGTAATTTTACTTTTTCCATTTCATTCGTTCTTCTTATTTTATTATGAGACCTTTAACAAACATCCCCTTGTTCAGTTGCCCAAATTTAACCGGACGATTAGCCGTTAAATACCCTTCACTAACAACTGTTTGCAATTCATAAGCTAATTTCGGCTTGTTAAGGGGGATACTTTGGATTTTTTTTGCCTTTTTCTGCGATTGCCAGACCGGCAGAATTCATACGGGTCGCAGAGATACGAGGGTACAAATTAAAATTTGTTTCTGTGGGAGAATGAAAGTATGAAAATTACTACACTATAGCTCAAGAATTCTCGATGCTTGTCCGGCTCAAAGCTGCTGTTACCCGGCGAAGATTGCCGAGCCGATGCGAAGTATAGTTGCCTCTTCTTCGACGGCGATATCGTAGTCTGAACTCATACCCATGCTCAGCTCTGTAAACTGCCGTCCGACAATTTTTTCACCGCGCATCTCGATAAATAACTCCCTTGTCCGAACAAAACAAGCACGAACAACGTCCTTATTATGGGTCAATGGTGCCATTGTCATCAGGCCAACGAGTTTTAAGTTCGGCAAGGTCTCTATCTGCTCAGCCAGATGCGTTGCCGCACCAACCGGCACACCGTATTTTTGCGGTTCGTTAGAAGCGTTGACCTGCAGAAGCACTTTTGGGCATAAGTTCAGTTTTGCCGCTGAGGTGTTTATTTCTTCGGCCAGCCGGAGTGTATCTATCGAATGTATCAGAAAAACAATAGGCAAGACGTGGCGAACTTTATTGCGCTGCAGATGACCAATCATATGCCAATTGACCTTTTCCAGCAGGCCCAAATCACCATCATGTCCCTGCATAAATTCAGCTACCTGGGTGGAAACTTTTATAAGCTGCTGAACGCGATTTTCTCCCAGGTTGGTGAAGCCCAGACGAATAACTTCTTTTACGGCCTCGACGGTAGCGGATTTGGTTACAACGACAAGTTTTACCTCACCGGGGTCTCTGCCAACACGGGCACAGGCAGAGTTAATAGTGTCCTTTACACGCTCTATTCTCTCTGAAATTTTTACCATAGCAGAAGAGGTAAGAGTTAAAAAAACAAAAATTCTATCTACCACAAACCAGGAACATACTCAAAATATCAGTCTGTGAGGATTTTTTCCAGCATAAAATAAAAGGAATCACGGCGAAAATTTTGACGGATTTTTTCCATCTACCAGGCGGATATTCGTTAAACAATAACTTCCAAGACTTATCGGTCGTAATCAGCTCCAATAAGCGTAAGTATGCAAGCCAATTGGCTTTATGATTTTTGCTAATACAGGAAAAAGTTCCCAAAAAAATCAAAAAAAAGCGATTTTTAACTTGCATTTTATCATTATAATGTGTATACTAACTTTGTTAAGATAATATGGGGTGGAAAAAAACCCCTTGATGATTTTAGTGGCTCTTGTACTTTTCGTTTGAGAGGACTTTCTATAAGCGTCATTTTTTTGGTTGCCGTTAAAATATAACGCTGTTTTTTAACAGCTTATAGACCTCGGCGAGGTAGTGTGGTCCACCGGTCTCCCCCCCAGCCGGTACCACCACCTCGCCCTTTTTATATACATAGTCTTAGAACGGCCCGTACAAAGTAATTAAGAGCCTCTGTCAAAATGAAAATAATCTCAGTTTTCAGTGCTGATATGGCCTATTTTGAGTTTTTTGTTAGAGCCTCAAAGCTGGGAACGGCACTTGAATTCTTTATTCGCCGCGGACCTGGACAATTACCTTTCTGCTGCGTGGGCCATCAAATTCACAGAAAAAAATGCCCTGCCAGGTGCCAAGGTTCAGAGATTTGTCCTTTATAAGGATTTGTTCGCTACAGCCGAGCATAGAGCTTTTGCAGTGTGCATCGGAATTTCCCTCGTAATGACGATAGCCCGGACGATGTTGGGGCACTAATTCCTCCAGAGTCAAAAGTATATCGTGCGGCACAGATGGGTCGGCGTTTTCGTTTATGGTAATAGCCGCCGTTGTGTGAGGACAATAGACAATACAATCGCCGTTAGTAATGCCCGATTGGCTGACAAACGAGCGAACCTGGCTCGTGATGTCAATCATCTGGTTACGGCTCTTCGTGCTTATGCGAAAATCTTCCTGGACGATTTTCATTTTTTTACCTCTCACATCTGCTCGACAACCTGGATGCCCAAAAGCTCACTTAGTCCGTGTTTGATAGTCTTTGCGGTTAAATCACAAAGCAAAAGTCTGGTGGGCCTTTTGGCCGGCCCGGCTTTCAAGACAGGACAATTCGTATAAAATATGCTGAACTTCTGCGCAAGCTCATAAAGATACGCAGTAAGGTAGTTCGGCCTGTAATCGGCAGCAGCGGCCTGTATCGCCTCGCCATAACGAATAAGGTATTTCGCCAGGTCCAACTCGGCCGGTTCTGTCAAACTAAGAGTTTTCAGGTCGGCAAGCTCATCTTCAATATCCACATCTTTGGTCTGTGCCTTTCTCTCGATAGATTTTATGCGGGCGTATGCGTACTGCATATACGGAGCGGTGTTGCCATCCATCGCTAGCATCTTATCAAAACTAAAGACATAGTCGCTCGTGCGGTTGTTGGAGTAATCGGCGTATTTGACGGCACCAATTCCGACCGCCTTGGCTATTTGCTCTTTTTTATCCGCCGAAAGCTCCGGATTCTTTTCTTCAACTATTGTTTTTGCACGTTCAACCGCCTCATTGAGCAGCTCTTTCAATTTTACATTCTCGCCGGAGCGAGTCTTTAACGGCGTGCCATCATCTCCCAAAATACTGCCGAACATAACGTGTGAAAGCTCGATATCATCGCTGACCCA
>JBAQFY010000080.1:0-9509 GCA_049287505.1 Sedimentisphaerales bacterium
ATGGGCTCCCGTGGTGGGAAGCTCCCGATAGGTGGATGGCGACGATATTATCGACTGCCTTAACGGCTTTGAGATCGGTGATGCCCTCTAATGTTGCCTGAGTAATGCCGAGAAACAAGCGGTTCAAGGGCAAAATAGGCCAGGCTGCTCGCAATGAGCCGTAATAAACGTGGGTAAGGATGCTCAAGAAGAAAAAGTTTTGAGTAACAGAGAATTTATTTTTTGCCTTCTTGCTCTTTATAGGTGACAAAGCGGAGTTGAAAAGGGATATATAATTTGAGAGATTTTCCTTGACGGGAAAGTAGATAATTTTGTATAAGTAAGATTATTGAATCTTGTGTCCGGGCAGAGAGTTATATGAACATTTGGTCTCCCAGCGGGCGCAATCATTGTAGCTTTTTCGAATAGAGGAGGAGTCATTTTGTATTATCAGTCGTTTTTGTTTTCACTCACTTCATAAGGAGGACTATTATGTGTAGAAAAGTGATTATTTTAGTTTTTTTTGTTCTGTTACCGGGCCTGGTGTTGACAAGCAAAGCTAATGCAGACCTCGTTGGCTTATGGAGGTTCGACGAGACATCCGGCACTATAGCACATGATGTAAGCGGCAATGGGAACGACGGTACCCTTGTTGGTAATCCACAGTGGGTGGCCGGGAAGATAGGCGGCGCGCTGGAGTTCAACGGCACCGATTCTATGGTCGATATCCCTTATTCGCCGGATATGACCCCATCCGAGGGTACCACTATATCCGCCTGGGTATTTCCCACTGACACTTCCAGAGCCTGCATAGTCGGTCAGTTCGAAGGTTACGGTATGGCTCTTTTCACCGGTCTGCAGCTTAAATCCGTCATCTGGGGAAGTGACTGGGTAATGAGTGACGTCACGATACCCGAAAATGAATGGTCCCACATAGCTATGACTTGGGACGTTGCAAATGACGAAAGGATGATATTTTTAAACGGCGAACTGGTCGGCACCAGAGGAGACTCTGCGGTACCCAATGTTCAGAACAATCTGGGCATCGGCCTTTGGGTAGGATGGCCCGATGCTTGGGGTGACGATTCTTTTATGGGAATCATCGACGATGTTCAGGTTCATAACCTCGTGCTGACGGAGGATGAGATTAAGATTATTATGAAAGGTGAAGGATATGCGTATGCCTTGGCCCCACGCCCAGCTAATGGTGCTTTGCATCCCGATACTTGGATTAACCTAAGCTGGTCGCCGGGAGATTTCGCGGTCTCGCACGATGTATATATCGGCGAAAATTTTGACGATGTCAACGCCGGCTCCGAGAGCACGTTCCAGAGCAACCAGACCTCGACGTTCTTAGTTGTTGGCTTTCCAGGATTTACTTATCCGGAGGGTCTTGTTCCCGGCACAACTTACTACTGGCGGATTGATGAGGTCAATGATACCGAGCCGAATAGTCCGTGGAAAGGCGATGTCTGGAGCTTTTCGGTTCCCCCTAAGACCGCATACAATCCCAACCCGGCTGATGGTGCCGAGCTGGTAGCCCTGGATGTGCAGCTCGGCTGGACGGCAGGTTTCCGTGCAAAATTACACACCGTATATTTCGGTGACAATTTTGACGAAGTCAACAATGCTGCCGGGGGACTCCCACAGGGAGCTGCAACCTATACTCCCGGCACACTTAAATTGGCTAAGACTTACTACTGGCGGGTCGATGAGTTCGATGCCATCAACACGTATAAAGGCAATGTCTGGAGCTTTACTTCTCAGGGTGCAGTAGGGAACCCTGACCCATCCAATGGCGCTATGGATGTAAAGCATACACCGACTCTTACCTGGTCGCCAAGTGTCTATGCTGCTTCGCATCAGGTCTATTTCGGCGATGATAAAGATGCCGTGAAAAATGCCGATACAGGTTCACCAGAGTACAAAGGCACCAGTCCCAAAGGGGATGAGAGCTATGAACCCGGAAAACTTCTGTGGGATGCCATCTACTATTGGCGGATTGATGAGGTCAATAACGCCAATCCCGATAGTCCATGGAAAGGCCCTCTCTGGAGCTTTACAACCGCCAACTTCCTCGTCGTGGATGATTTTGAGGACTACGACATTGGCAACAACGAGATATGGTGGGTATGGAAAGATGGGCTTGGCTATGCCGCGCATGGTAATGAACCGGCCTATCCCGGTAACGGGACCGGCTCAGCCGTGGGCGATGAAAGCACTGGTTCTTATTGTGAGGAAACTATCGTTCACGGAGGCAGCCAATCGATGCCTTTATTCTACGACAACAGCGTCTTAAAGTATTCAGAGGTGGAGAAGACACTGACTTATCCGCGTGACTGGACCGAGAATGGTGTCAGCACGCTGACGATTTGGTTCAGGGGCATTCCGGATAACGCTGCTGAGACCTTATATGTTGCTCTCAATGGCAGTGCGGTGGTCTCTTATGATAATCCAAATGCAGCGCAGATGAGGACCTGGACGAAATGGAATATAGATTTGCAAGCTTTTGCAGACCAGGGCGTGAACCTTACCAATGTCAATACGATTGCTCTTGGTCTTGGCAACAAGAAGAATCCGCAGGCTGGTGGGTCAGGTACGATGTACTTTGACGATATTCGGCTGTATCCTCCGGCTCCGTAAACTGGGATTTAGCTGGCCCCCATTGCTTCTTGCCCGCCGCCCCGACTCGTGTCGAAAGACGCGGGGGCAGGCGAAGCAAGATATGGGGGCACGGTTGACCCCGTTAGATAACGTCGTATTTTTCATATCTAACGAGGTTGATAAAGCAGATTCACGTTAATTCAGGGCTTATACCGATTGATTTGGTATAAGCCCTGCTTGTATTTCGTATCTTGTATATTGGTTGAGATACGCTTGCCTGGCTGGGCGCCGCGGCGACTGCGAGCTATGTGAAATTTACCCTCCTGATTAAATTAAATTGACCTGACAAAGCGAATCTGCGATTATATCCTGCGGTTTAGCCTCACCTTTGCTGTATTTTTGTCTAAAAAGAGGAACTTTTTGAGGCAATATTGGTCTAATTGAGGGTAAAACCGGTGACGGAAGTGGCAAATATCAACATTGACGATGCTGTATTGGTCAGACGGTGCTGGCAGGGCGATTCTGCAGCAATGGAGCAGCTTATTCTTAAGTATCAGAATCGCATATACAACGTGGTATTAAAAATATGTGCAGACCCCGATGATGCCGCGGAACTCACACAGGAAACATTTGTCAAAGTAATAGAGAACATAGATAGCTTCCAGGGCAGAAGCGGTTTTTATACCTGGGTGTTCAGAATAGCCATTAATCTGACCTTGAATTACTGCCAGAGGAACGCCAGACTTGGGTTTAGCTCGCTGGATTCGAGTGCGCCAAATGCGGAATACAATAGCCAATCAAACCGTGTGTTGAAGGAGTTTTTGAGCGATGATAGCTCACCCGACCCTGCGGCAGTTGCTCAGAACAAAGAGTTGTGCGAGGTAGCAGTTCAATCTTTGATGAAATTGGATGATGCACAAAGAGCCGTTGTTGTGTTGCGGGATATTGAGGGTATGAGTTATGCTCAAATTGCAAATATGTTGGATATCGAGTTAGGTACAGTCAGAAGCAGATTGAGTCGGGCCAGAAGCAAGCTAAGACAGATTTTGGAGGCCATTTTGCGATGAAAGAAATTCCAAATATAGACGAGTTGCTCAATAGCTTCATTGATGGAGAGCTGCCGGCCAGGCAGCATACCGAGATTCTACGGCTGGTAAATCACGATGAGAAAATAGCACAACGACTTCAGCAACTGCAAAAATGTAAGATGTTATTGAGTTCTTTGCCTGTTGCCGAGGCGCCGCCCCAAATATTTGAGAATGTAAAAGCTTCACTGGCCAGGAAATCGCTGCTCGATGAGTCCGCCTGTGGCGGATTGGTTTTTGCCGAGCAGGCCGGAGCAAGACATTTGCTGGGCCGCAGAGTCCTGGCTGCCGCTGCTATGCTCGGCCTGGTTGCCATTTTGACAGCGGTAGTTTACACCATTGTGGCTCCGGAAACTGTCACGCAGGGACCGGTTGCTGTTGAGCGCCGAGAGCTGCCCCCGACAGTTGACGTGGTAAAGCCTGTACCAACAATGGCTGCGGTGCCATTTAGCGGTAGGCTTGAATTGCGAACAAGTTACCTGCCTGCCGTTGTGGCATTTATTAACAGGGCGATTGAAGATAATATCCCTTCAGATGAATGGATTGCATCAGACCAAAGCAATGTCAAAGAACCACACGCTCTTATTTGCAGCAGAAAAAGCTTTAATTTACTGTTGGCTGAGCTGGGCAATATTTGGAACAAGCTGGATTCGGCTACTTTATTGGTTGACACTGAAGTGTTTGGCGAACGGGTTGTGGTTGATGCGGTTACCACTCAGCAGATTGCAGGGATTGTCAACCAGGACGATTCCAAAAGACGTGTCGAGGTGGCGAAGGATTTTGCCGTCTTGAACAATATGGCCGAGCATTTACCCGGCAGAGAGATTTTAGCCGCTATCGATGATACTACGGTTGGTTTGATAACCCCACCAAAGCCGGTCTTGACCTCGAATCAGAAAACAGTTAAAAAATCATCGACCAGGACCGAAGAAAACAAAAACGTACATCTGATAATTAGTGTCAGGGGCGGCAAATAAGGGACTGCTGATTTTTACACTTCCATTTAACCCTCGTGCTACGTAGCGTAGCTACTACGCAAAGTAGTAGGGGCCGACAACAAGAGAATAAAAGGAATGCTTGATATACAAAACTGCTGTCTGGTGGTTGTTGACGTCCAGGGTGAGCTCGCCCAGTTGATGCATGGCAAACAAGCTTTATTCGAGAATATCCAGGTACTTATCCAAGCTTCCAAAATCCTCAATATTCCAATCCTGTGGTGCCAACAGTGCCCGGATGCTCTTGGGCCGACAGTATCTGAAATATCACAACTCTTGACGGATAATGAGCCGATAAACAAGTCGGCTTTTAGCTGCTGCGGCAGCGAGCAATTCAACATCAGGTTAAATGAATTAGCTCGGCAGCAGATACTGTTGTGTGGCATAGAAACCCATGTCTGCATTTATCAAACAGCAGTTGATTTGCTCCGGAAGGGCTTCAATGTGGATGTAATTGCAGATGCAGTCTCTTCGAGAGCTTTGGAGAATAAGCAGATTGCGATAGACAGGATGGCTGCTGAAGGGGCGAATATCAGTTGCACTGAGATGGCCTTATTTGAGCTGCTCAGGACCGCCGAACACCCCCAATTCAAGAAAATCGCCAAACTTATTAAGTAATCTCGGCTTTCCTTTTTAATATCATCCCTATTTTTTTGTACATTTTTGCCGGTCAGAAGCAGGAAAATAAAAAAAATTGCAAATTTTTATATTTTTCCCTTGACAGATTCGACATCTGTCGAATATACTCTAAAGATATAGAATATGGAGGTATAAGATATGCCGAAGTCAAGAAAAGTCAAGAGGCTCAGCCGGGAAAAGCCGGCTGTGGAACTAACCGAAGCCGAATGGGAAATAATGAAGGTGGTCTGGGAAAAGCAGCCCTGTGCAGCCGGAACCGTCCAGGAAGCGCTGGCTAAAAGCAGGGACCGGGCCTACAGCACAGTAAAAACCATAATGGACAGGATGACGGAGAAAGGGTTTCTTCAAATCGAAAAAATCCGCAACCTTCAGCTTTTCCGTTCCTGCATAAGTGAAGTTGACGCCAAACGAGGGGAATTCCGCAAGATGCTCAAGCGTGCTTTTGACGGGGCATTGACGCCTATGATGCAGTTTTTGATTGAGCACGAGGGCCTTTCAAAAGAGCAAGCATCTCAGCTTCGCAAACTTGTAAACAAGGCTGAAAACAGAAAAGACCGACCGTAAATACATCAACAAAATTCTGGGAGGCCAAAGAAATGAACCAGATAATTAACAGTTGTTTGACGGCTTTGAACAGTATTGGCCGTGGGTTCTGTGATTACACTGCCGGTATATTTGTTCAGTCCAGTGTGCTGATTGTTATGCTGTTGCTTATTGATTTTCTACTGCGAAAGCATGTTCGGGCGGTGTTTCGGTATTGTGTGTGGATGCTGGTTTTTGTCAAACTTATCTTGCCTCCAACATTGTCTTTGCCGACAGGAATTGGCTATTGGTATGGAGACTATTTATCTACTGACTCACCCGTTTTGCAGCAAGTATCAAATGTGGTACGGCCCAAACCTGACGGAATACCCGCATCTGAAGATTTTGCGTTAGCTGCTGAAATCTCTCAAGACAGGCTGTCTCAGACAAATCGTGGAACCGCTGCACCGGTCACATCTGCTGTTTCAGGTTTGGAGACACTCACCTGGCAGGCATTTGTCTTTGGCCTCTGGCTTGTGGGCGTATTAGTTATTTCGGTTTTGCTTATTCAGCGTATGTCGTTTGTCAAAGGACTGATTGCTCAAAGTGAGCCTGCTAAGAATCGATTAGTTGATATGCTAAATCAATGTCGGCGTCAAGTTGGCATTGGCCGAAATATGGATACATACGCTTCTAACAGGCGTATTGAATTGAGATTGTCGAATAACATATCAGGCCCTGCGGTCTGCGGACTTTTTAAGCCGGTCATCTTAATGCCGACTGCTCTTATTGAAAAATTATCGCCGGACAAGCTAAGAACGGTTTTAATTCACGAGCTTGTTCATATCAAGCGGGCTGATATATGGGTGAACTTAGTGCAGACTGTTCTGCAAATCATTTATTTTTACAATCCGTTTGTTTGGCTTGCAAATGCAGTGGTTCGCAGGATTCGTGAGCAGGCCGTTGACGAGATGGTCCTTGTTAGTCTCGGGGCAGAGGCTAAGAGTTACAGCAATACTTTAATTGATATTGCGGAGATGGCGTTTTTCAGAGCAAATTTAGCTCTGCGTTTAATTGGTGTAGCAGAATCAAAAAAATCTTTAGATAGGAGGATTAAACACATGTTAAATCGACCGATACCAAAAAGTGCAAAACTTAGCGTTGTAGGTGTGTTTGCTATCATTCTTGCAGGGATTGTGTTGCTGCCGATGGCAAGGGGTGAGCGCGAACTTCGAAACCCGGTCCAGTTAGACGAAAATGGTAGGCCTATTATTACTCACACTCTTTATATGTGGGGTCAAGTAGAGGACCCTGTTTATCAACTGGAAGGTAAAATCTATCACGAGGTAGACAAGGTTGTGGCCCGTATTGGTGAGTTGATGAAGCAAGATCCATTTCCTATGATTCGCGTGCATACGACATCGCAATTTCAAAGACAACAAGAGCCAATAGAAAGGTTGGGTAAGCGCTGCCGAGATATAGGCTTTATAAATATGGAATATAAATATGACCTGCGAATTCCTATAGGGATGTTTCAAGCAATTTTACACAATGATGTTACGCTTGAGTTGGTTGGAGTTTGCGAGCATCCCACCGAAGGCAAACAGTGGTGGAAGCCGGATGGTTCACCTTTGGCAAAAGCACCCTATGATAAAAGTGGAGATACTTTTACGCCCCCCGAGAAATCCGAAGAATATAAAGACTATCAGTTTGTTCTGTATTTAGATTGTCCCGAAGGAACCAGCATGAAGTGGGACATCCCGGGTGGTAGTTGGAGTGCTTCCACGAACATTCTTTTTGATGCAAATGGTAACTATGTTAACAATCTTCGCCTCGACAGATCCAACCAGCCTAAAGATAAAATATCTGCCCTGGTTCGTATTGGTGTAGCGGCAGACAAATGGAAAACAGTTGTAACCTATACTCCTGAAAAAGCTGAAGAAACATACACTCTTACTGATGGTGCGGTGGCATTTGGAGTGCCTTATGAAAAGAAGGGGGAAACTTTGCTGCCGGTCGTCCATAATTATAATTATCAGAGATTTGTTACTCGTGTGGTCGCTCTGAGCAATTCCGGTAGAGAATACGAAGCAAGTGGAAGCACTGACAGAGGACGCGCCCTGGCCAGCTGCACTTGTGAGTTCAACTTGTCATTGAAAGATATCAAGGAATTTAAATTCCAGATTCGGTCATATCAATGGGTTGAGTTCAAAAACGTTTCACTTCGCCCGGGAATGAAAACCGATGTGCAGGTCGAGGAGGGAGAGGAAATGGCTGAGTCGGTCAAGAATATGATATTACTTGGAATGGAGGTAGCTGACGTTACGCCTGATATACAAAGACGATATGAGCTTTATCATCCTTATGGTGTTGTAATATTGAACCCTGGATATGGTCATGAGAGACTTGGAATCGGAAAGTTAACTAAAGGTTATTATTTCTGGATGGTGGGCAATAAGAAGATTCATAATCTGCGAGAGATGATAACTGAGATATTGCGAATTAATGCCAATTCGAGGCCACAGGAAGGTGGTTCCGTAGGACAGGGGTATGAAGGCTTTATTCGAACTGTTTATGGTTACGGAAGAGCAAGAGGGACAAATACCCGGTATCTTAAACCTACAAAAGAGGATATAGAGGAACTAAGGCAGGCAGGTAAGGCACTCGGAATTCCGGATGAAAAATTGTACTACGGCAAGGAAAAAGAAATGGAAGCCCGCATTGAGTCTGCTGAGAAGCTATCTGATTTTGGCAAAGCATTATTTATTTATGCGAATGACCATGATGATAAATATCCTGTTAACATGGAGGATATAAATTCTTATCTCCGAAATAAAAGGGATTTGGATTGGCTTTTGGAGAATATCGAGTATGTAGGTAGAGGTAAGAGCGTAATTAATTCACCGATGGATATGCTCGCATATGACGAAACACTACTGAAGAAAAAGAACTGCGAAGGCACTAACGTGCTCTATAACGATGGACGCGTAGCCTTCGAAAAAGCAGAAAAGCTTAAGGAACTCGGGATTATCTCGAAACAGAAACCCGTTGGGCAGGTTCAGGGTGAAGGCGGCGCAGGGAAGCAATTAAGCAGAGAGCAGCAAGAGCGCCTTGAAAGACTTCGAGCTAATCGACAAAGCCTGTCTTATAAGAACATGCAAAAATTAGGTTTAGCTGTTGCTGTATTTGCGAATGATCATAAGGGCAGGTGCCCGTCGAATTTGTTGGACTTGCGGAAATATATAGCAGACGAGAAGATTTTCGATTGGATTAACCAGAATGTTGTCTATCTGGGCAAGAATCAGCAATACCGGGCTCCGCCAGATGCTGTCTTAGCCTACGATGAATCGATGTTGAAAAAACCTCGTCAAGAAACAAATGTGCTCTACAACGATGCCCATGTTGCTTTGGTGAGTTCGAAATGGCTTAAAGAGATCGGCATCAGACTTGGGCAGTAGCGGAAAAGCAGGTTGGCGGTAGTATATCGTCACCCCGAGCAAAGTCGAGGGGTCTTTTAAAACAGATTCCTCGACTCCGCTGCGCTCCGCTCGGAATGACGGCTTATCATTTTATGTGCGACAGGGTTCTACTTTCGTAGGCAAATACTGGTAGGCGATGACAACTTTATGCTGATTTCTCCCGTAAGGGATTCTGTGTATTTTTGTCTTTTGTGGCGGGTTTGGCT
>JBAQFY010000081.1:0-22184 GCA_049287505.1 Sedimentisphaerales bacterium
GGCTTGTTATGAGTTCTTTCGTCTTGTGTCTTGATTTCTGTATCTTGAGTCCTCGGCAAATTGCACTTGCAGATTTTGGCCTTGGTCGGTATAGTATTGCTGATTCCTTTATGTACAATATCGCTAAATAGGGAATTGGTACGGATATATTTTGCGGTATTGGTGCCGCAGGCAGGCAGCTTGGCTCGGCCAAGCCGAGACAGGCCTGGAAGTGCAGGCTACACGGGAAAACGTAATGCCAAAAGATAAATCGATAAAAAAGATATTGCTCATCGGTTCCGGCCCGATTGTCATAGGCCAGGCTTGTGAATTTGATTATTCCGGCTCCCAGGCCTGCAAAGTTCTCAAAAAAGAAGGCTTCAAGGTAGTCCTTATCAACAGCAATCCCGCCACGATAATGACCGACCCCGAGATGGCCGACAGGACATACATCGAGCCTATCACGCCTGAGATTGTCGCCAAGATAATTGCAAGAGAAAAACCTGACTCGCTCCTGCCAACCTTAGGTGGGCAGACCGGCCTGAACACCGCCGTCGCATTGGCCGAGGGCGGCGTATTAAAAAAGTATAATGTCCGGCTGTTAGGGGCGAATCTAAGAACAATCAAAAAGGCCGAGGAAAGAGACCGCTTCAAAAAGACAATGACCGAGTGCGGCCTTGAAGTGCCGAAAAGCGGTTACGCCCATTCCTGGGACGAGGCGAAAAAGATTATCGAATATGTCGGCTACCCCGCCATTATCCGTCCTTCATACACCTTAGGCGGTACGGGCGGCAACGTTGCATATAACGCTGAGGAGTATGACGAATTCATCCACTGGGGTCTGAACCTGAGCCCGAAAAGTCAGGTCCTTATCGAGGAGTCCGTCGTTGGTTGGAAGGAATATGAGCTTGAGGTAATGAGGGACAAAAAGGACAACGTCGTTATTGTCTGCTCCATCGAGAATCTCGACCCTATGGGCATTCACACGGGCGACAGCATTACGGTCGCCCCCGCCCAGACGCTCACCGATAAAGAATATCAGATAATGCGCGACGCGGCGATTAAAATCATAAGGGCCATCGGCGTGGAGACCGGCGGCTCGAACATACAATTTGCCGTCAATCCCGAAAACGGCAAGCTTTATGTAATTGAGATGAACCCGCGGGTTTCGCGAAGCTCGGCACTTGCCTCAAAGGCGACCGGCTTTCCCATCGCCAAGATTGCGTCGCTTCTGGCCGTTGGATATACCCTCGATGAGATTCCGAACGACATTACCAAAAAGACGCCTGCCTGTTTTGAGCCGACCATAGATTATTGTGTTGTGAAGTGGCCGCGATTTACGTTTGAAAAATTCCCTCAGACAAATCCTGAGCTGTCAGTGCAGATGAAATCGGTCGGCGAAGCAATGGCCATCGGCAGAACTTTCAAGGAGTCATTCCAAAAGGCCATCAGGTCCCTCGAAATAGACCGCTATTCGCTCGATAGCCGGCATATCGACGGCTCGCTTTCCGTGCACGAGCTAAAGAAAAAACTCAGAACCAACTGCTGGGACAAAATCTGGTACATTGCCGAGGCCCTGCGCAGAAAACTATCGGTTGATGAAATCTTTGCCCTTACAAAGATAGACCCCTGGTTCATCAACAACATAAAGGATATTGTCAAACTCGAAGAAAAGTTAAAAAAGACTCAAGACCCAAGACACAAGACACAAGATAAGCCTAACCACTCTGGGGTCTTGGGTCTGGAGTCTGGGGTCTTGAAAAAGGCCAAGCAGTACGGTTTTAGCGACAAATACATTGCATCGGTATTGGGCACGACGGAACAGAAGCTGCGCAAAGACCGCCAGGCTCTCGGCATAAATGCCGTGTACAAAATCGTTGACACCTGCGGCGCCGAATTCGAAGCGGCCACTCCTTATCTTTATTCGACTTTTGAGTCCGAGTGCGAGGCGAACCCTACCGACAAAAGAAAAGTCATTATCCTCGGCGGCGGCCCCAACCGTATAGGCCAGGGTATTGAGTTTGATTACTGCTGCGTTCACGCTGCGTTCGCATTGAGGGAAATCGGCATTGAATCGATAATGGTAAACTGCAATCCCGAAACAGTCAGTACCGATTACGACACCTCGGACAGGCTTTACTTTGAGCCGCTTACGTTTGAAGATGTTATGTCCGTTGTCGAAAAGGAAAAACCCGACGGCGTGATTGTTCAGTTCGGCGGCCAGACCCCGTTGAAATTAGCGGTGCCGCTGGAAAAGGCCGGTGTGAAAATAATAGGCACTTCACCAGACAGCATCGACCGCGCCGAGGACCGCAAACGCTTCAACAAACTGGTTAAGAAGCTAAAACTTCGCCAGCCTTCCAGCGGCACGGCAACAACATACGCCCAGACGCTCAAAATAGCAGATAAGTTAGGTTATCCGCTGCTGATAAGACCCAGCTTCGTCCTGGGGGGAAGGGCGATGCACATTGTTTATGACCGGCAGGAATTAAAGGCCTGTGTTGAGGAAGCGATTGAAGTTTCGGGCGAGCATCCTATCTTGATTGACAAATTTCTCGATGATGCTACTGAGCTGGACGTCGATGCCGTCAGCGACGGCAAAATGGTCGTAATCGGCGGAATAATGGAGCATATCGAAGAGGCCGGTGTCCACTCCGGTGACAGCGCCTGCTCACTGCCGCCGGTCTCGATAAGCAAAAAGGTCCTGGCGGAGATTAAAAGACAGGCAAAGCTCCTTGCGCTGGAATTAAAAGTCAAAGGCCTTATAAATATTCAATTCGCTGTCAAGGACAATCAGGTCTATATACTTGAGGTCAATCCTCGGGCCTCACGCACCATTCCGTTTGTGAGCAAATCCATCGGCGTGCCTCTGGCAAAGCTCGCGGCGAAAATAATGACGGGGATGACCCTGGATGAATTGAATTTTACCAAACAGGTCGAGCGCAGCCACTTTTGCGTTAAAGAAGCGGTGTTCCCGTTTCTGAAATTCCCCGGCATAGATACTCTCCTCGGCCCGGAAATGCTTTCGACAGGCGAAGTGATGGGTATTTCCGACGATTTTGGCATCGCATTTGCAAAATCGCAGATTGCAGCCGGAAATTCTCTGCCGACCTCCGGCAATGTCCTTTTAAGTGTTAAAGACAGCGACAAACCCAGGGCGGTCGAGGTTGCACGCAAGCTGCATTCTATGGGCTTTAAGATTATCGCCACAAAAGGCACCTGTATTGAATTTATCAGGAATAACATTCCTTCACAGTTTGTATTGAAGATGACCGAAGGTCGGCCCAACATAGTGGATTCAATAATCAATCGTGAGATAGACTTAATTATAAATACAACACTCGGTAAACAAACGATAAGGAATTCATTTTCGATAAGAAGAAGTGCCCTCGACAGGCAAATTCCATACGTAACGACAATAAGAGGCGCTATGGCAGTGGCAAAGGCCATCGAGGCACTAAAACAAAGAAAAGTAGGCGTCAAGCCGATTCAGTTGTACTATCGACAAAAAGGAAACTAACCCGTGAAAGCGATTTTGTTACTGGAAGACGGAACCGTTTTTGAAGGCACATCTTTTGGCGCCAAAGGCCAAAAGTGCGGAGAGGTTGTCTTCAATACCAGCATGACCGGCTACCAGGAGATACTGACCGACCCATCCTACCATGAGCAGATAATTACGATGACGTATCCTCTGATTGGTAACTACGGAACGAACAAAGCCGATTGGGAATCGAGGAAGATTTTCGCCGGCGGTTTAATCGTTAAGGAAAACTGCGATTATCCGAGCAGCTGGCGAAATACACAATCGCTCGGCGATTACCTCAAAGCCAATAACGTTGTCGGCCTTGAAGGTATTGATACCAGGGCGCTCGTAAAACATATCCGAATCGCCGGGGCGATGAAAGGCATTATTTCTTCGACCGAATTTAACATCGCAAATCTGAAGAAAAAACTGGAGAAGTATCCCGGCCTTGTGGGAAGGGACATAGTCAAAAACGTAACCGTCAAAAAACCTTATAGCTGGGATAAAGGCGTAATTGACGTGTTGAACAATCAGGAAATAAAATCCCCCAAAAAATACAGGGTTGCGGCTTTTGATTATGGTATTAAGCAAAATATCCTTCGACTGCTCTGTTCGCACGGCTGTGATGTCTATGTTGTGCCGGCAGATACATCGGCCAAAGAGGTCTTGGCACGAAACCCTGACGGGGTCTTTTTAAGCAACGGCCCCGGCGACCCGGCACCTGTAAGCTATGCCATCCAGACCGTCGCTGAGCTTCTCGGCAAAGTACCAGTCTTCGGGATTTGTCTTGGTCATCAGATTCTCGCACTTGCTCTTGGCGCCAGAACATACAAGCTCAAGTTCGGACACCGAGGGGCGAATCATCCCGTTAAAAACCTCAAAACAGGAAAAATCGAAATAACCTGCCAGAACCACGGCTTCTGCGTCGATATGGACTCGCTGAACAACAAAGCCGTTGAGCTGACACACCTGAATCTCAATGACAATACGGTTGAGGGGATTGCCTGCAAAAAAAAGGCCGCTTTTTCCGTCCAGTATCACCCCGAAGCCTCACCCGGCCCTCACGATTCGAATTATCTGTTCGAAGATTTTACAAAGTTGATGGACAAATTCTGATATCCTTAAAATTCCACATTTCTAAAACAGAGCCGGGAGCGTAAGCGACCGTCCATAAAAGCCGTAGGGTGGGGCTTGCCCCACCAATTCTTCATTCTTCATTATAAATTCTTTCTGTCATTTCGAGCGTAAACTCCCTTATTGCTTTCACAGTATATGTTTAGCCTTTGTTGATTTCTTGGTGGCACGGCCATCTTGGCCGTGTTTTCATTCCACAGCCGTAGGGTGGGGCTTTCGTCCTTCGCAGTCCCGATTTTCTCGGGACGGAGAATGGATGCCCACCAATTCTTCTAATGTTGAGAGTGAAATTAATTGAAACACCGGCTTGAAATATGTATGATGTGTTAAGTTGATTAAGGATATCCAGAGATATTATAAGTATAGTTAGGGAGAAAAGTTTAATGCCGACTATTTTATTGGTAAGGGGCTGGAGATTTTTCTTTTACTCAAATGAAAAAAATGAACCTATTCATATTCATTGTCGAAAAGCGGAAAAAGAATGTTAATATTGGCTTGATACCAAGAACTTTGCTCTCCAAGAAGCATACAGTTATAGTATGAATAATAAGGATAAAACGAGAGGTAAAGAAAATCATTTTTGAATACTTTGAGTTTATCGAACAAGAATGGATCAAGCTCCAAAAAGAGGTGAAGGGATGAATAAATATCATGAGGTTGAAAAAGTTGGTTTTGAAAAAGAGAAGCTGATTTTAAGAGTTGACGGTAAAGAATATATGTTTTCATTGGCCGATATTTCCCAAAAACTTGCTGATGCGCAAATTGCGGAGAGAGAAAAATATGAGATATCACCCTCAGGATATGGTATCCATTGGCCCTTGATAGACGAGGACTTATCGATTGATGCTTTGATAGGTGTCAAACATAAGCGAATTCAAACGAAAGAATCTATTTCAGCATGAGAAAATAGATAAGCTGTATTATTGGAAAGACAATTCAGAACTCAAAAGCTAAGCCCACTCAGGCCGGATGGCAGTCCCAGTCAATTGATTCCGTCAGACGACGCCGGTTCTTCGATATTGATGATTGATTATTTAAGGACATATTTTGCCATTTTTGGTTTGCGGCCGAGAAGCTCGGTGAAGTGATGAACTAAAACCGCCTCAATTTCAATCAGCGTCTTTTCCTGCGATTCGGCAATCAATTTCAGATTGCTCAGACAATTCGCGGCCGTTTTGGTCAGCCTGACCTTGTCCGGGAAACTCGATTCGCAATCTCTGCAAATCAAGCCATTGGCCGAGCTGCTGAAGTAAGTTTGAGGCCAGTCAGTATGAAAATCGTTTTTACTTGCCTCCGCGTCTCTCGACGCGAGTCGAGGTAGCTGGCAGTTGGCGCAGGCATTCAGGACCGGCCTTAAGCCGACCTCTTTGAGCAGAGCCAACTGGAACAATATCAACAGCGCTAACGTCTCGGATTTGTTCTTGGCCTCCTGGGCATTTTGTAAGAACTGCAAGAAGTCATCGAAAAGCCTTGGGTGGGGGTCGTAATCGTGGGTCAGATTATTGAGAAGCTCGGCGGCAAAAAGGCAGGAATTTAAGGCAGGCAGGTTTTTGCTCAGATTGGTAAAACCCGCACCGCCATAGGCGGATTCGAATTCGGTTAAAGTGGCGAGCTTTTCTTTGTTTGAATCGGAGAAAACAATTTTACCATACGAGAATATTTCGATAGGGCCGTCGAATGCCGATTTGGGCCGTTTTGAGCCTTTGGCGATGGCGCTGATTTTGCCCGCGGCTCTGGCAAAAAATGTTACTATCTGGGACGTCTCGGAATAATCAACAGCGCGTATGCAAATAGCAATGTCCTTTGTCAACACTGACTTTAACACCGATTAACACTGACTTTAACACTAACCCCCACCGCAAGGGTGGGGGCTAAACAACTAATTCTCTAATTTACTAATTTACTAATTCACTAATTCACTAATCTTCTGCCTTCTGTATCCTGATGCGCTTTATGCTTCTGGCCTCGGCCGAGGCAATAGTGAATTTCAGATTTTCAAAATCAAAGCTTTCCCCCGTCTTGGGGATATAGCCAAGACGCGAAAAGACGAAGCCGCCTATCGTCTCGTAATCTTCATCTTCGGGCAGATTCAATTCGAGCTGGTCGTTGATGTCGTCGATGTACGTTCTTGCGTCGGCCTCAATTGTGTTTTGGTCTATTTTTTTTATCGGTTCGGGCGGGGTCTCTTCGTATTCATCGGTTATTTCGCCGACAAGCTCTTCGAGAATGTCCTCTAAGGTAACGATGCCCGCCGTTCCGCCATACTCATCCAGCACTACGGCTATATGCAGTTTTTGGTTTTGGAATTCGTGGAGCAATGCTCGCAACGGCTTGCTTTCAGGGACAAAATAAACATTTCTCATTTTATCGCGTAATTTGAACTCTGCGCCCGTTTTGCCTATCTCGGCCAGCAAGTCCTTGGCATAAACAAGACCGATTATGTTATCTATATTTCCCTCAAAAACCGGAACACGGGTATGGCCGGCCATAGTAATAGTCTCCAGAACCTTTTGTAAATCAGAGTTGACTTCGACTGCTACGATATCGGTGCGAGGCGTCATAATCTCATCGGCGGTGCTGCTGCTCAATTCTAATACGTTTTCAATCATCTCCTGCTCTTCTTCATCGAGCACGCCTTTGGTTCTGTGCTGCTCAAGGCCGGTCAAAAATTCCTCCTGTCTTTCTTCATGTTTTTCTTCAGGCGTTGTTTCGGTTACGCCGGCCAAGCGCCGGATGAAGCCGTCATATAATCTGAAGATATAAAGGACAGGTGCCGCTGCAATCGAAAATCCCGTCATTAGTCTGTACGTTCGGCTCAGAATTTTTTCCCCGGCGTATTTGGCCCAGGCATGAGGAATCGCCAGACTGAATACGGAAAATATTGCCATCGCAACAATAAATGTAAGCAGATAGCTGATTCCGGTATGAGCAGCGTTTTTCCCCCCTCCGGGACCGGCAAAAACGGATACCAGCAGCAATAGTATGCTCATGTTGAAGATGAGTCGATATAAAGAGCACGTCAAAATCAGTTTTTCGGTGTTTTCTGCCAACTGCTCGGTGAGCTCTTCCGGATTTGTCTTTTTATTTGTCGTCCTGAACGCTTCCTGTAGTTTGACGTGTGAGAATGTTCGCAGAGCAATGGCATTGACGGAAAAGAACAACGTACCGCCGGCAAGAAAACAAATCAGCAACACTGCTAAACCACTGTAGCTCACTTTTTAATATCCTTTCAGCTCTACTCTACTAAGAATATCGAATGTCGAACCATTCCCCACACGTAAGTGTGGGGTCTGCTCATCCTGTCCTCCACACATTTACATGTGTGGTATCCGTACTATACTATTTCGAATTTAGTGCCCGTTTTGACTCGGCCACTCGTCTCGGCGGAGCGAGCCGGAGCAGGGAATCGAGACAGGTTTCTAATTTCTTATCGACTATTCGTATTATATACCAAACCGTAACCAAATTGTTGCAAAATCTCATCCTCCATTTCGTGCATTTTCCGGGCCTGGCTCTCTGTGGAGTCATCGAATCCGAGGTGGTGCAGCAGCCCGTGGGTTATATAAAGAGCCAGCTCTGCTTCGCTTGAGTGGCCTCGTAACTTTGCCTGTCTGACGGCCATTTCGCCGTTGACAATCAGCTCGAGTGATTTGGGCGTCTGCGGCACCTCGTCATCGGACAAATCGAAACTTAAACAATCGGTAGTCGATTTGCTGTTCAGGAACTGGTTGTTTAATTTCCGGATTTGGGCATCGTCAACTATTGCAATACTAACTGCTGCTTTCGAGAGCTCAAAACGATTGCAGATGGCTTTGACCAATTTTCTAAGGTCGGGCGGACGAACCTCTATGTCTTTAAAATTTCTGGCGACGTGAACGGTTATCTCTTGGTCTTGTTTGGCAGATGCCATAGTTGTTAATTGCTTTTTTTGGATTGCTCAGCTTGAGATTGGGCCTCTTCCGGCACATCCGGTGCTTTGGGATATGCGATTCGACCGTGATAGTGCGCCGCAAGAGTTTTTGATATACTTGCCTCAATCTGGCTTAATTCCCGCAGAGACAGGTCGCATTCATCGAATTGGCCGTCCTGCAGACGTCTCATAGCCATAGTGTGCACGACTGCTTCCACTTTTACCGGCGTTACCTCCGGCAGACTCCTGACGGCGCCCTCTATCGTATCGGCTAACATTACAATCGCCGCTTCTTTTATTAGAGGTTTTGGCCCCGGATACCTGAATTCACTCTCGGAAGGCTCGTCAGTAGTTTTTCCTTTTGAGTTTTTCGTCTTTAATTTTTTGGCCTCGTGGTAAAAATGTTCGATTAATGTCGTACCGTGATGTGTCTCGATAAACTGCCGAAGCACGTTGGGCAAGCCGTATTCCTTGGCCATTTCTATTCCGTCTTTAACGTGACCGACGATAATCAATTGACTCATCGTAGGCGATAGCTCTTTATGCCGGCTTGCCGCGCCGATTTCATTTTCAATAAAATAGCTTGCCTTGTTAATTTTGCCGATGTCATGATAGTAAGCACCGACTCTGCACAAAAGACCATTGCGTCCGATTGCCTCGGCGGCAGCCTCGGCAATCGAACCTATCAACAAACTGTGACTGAACGTTCCGGGCGCTTCCATAGCAAGTTTCCTCAACAAAGGCTGATTCGCATCGCTGTAGTCAAGAAGGGTCATACTTGTTGCTATGTGAAAGATTTTTTCGATTAGCGGAAGCAAACTCTGAATGAGCAGACCTACGAGGAAAGTAGCCCCCGCGTGATAGCCTGCATTACTGAAGACATCCCCCAGCGACAGCTTTTGGTCCAAATAGTCCAAACAGGCTAAGGAACCCGCCGTGAGAAATACCACCGCCGCTGCCAGGGTGCTGACTTGAAGCAGCTTCATTCTTGTACGGATTTCTCTCAACGAAAAACAGCACGTAAGAGCACCGGCGAACATCGTCAAAAACAGGTTCATTCCTGTCAGTTGATATTCGTTAATTGTTCCTGTGGCAAGACTGCCGAGCAGACAATAAAACACAATCATACCTATCGCAAAACGCTGGTTATAAGCGATTGTCAAGATAATGGCCGCAGTAACAGCGCTTCCGGTGGCACCGGAGGTATGGTTGAACAACAAAGCGATAACTTTGGTTGCTGCCAACAGCAAAATAAATAAGCCGACCAGTGCCAGCGCTCTGGCGTGGTTTACTATTATTCGCTTTTGGTAGTGGTGAATATAGAAAGCTATAGCAAGACAGATTAGTAATACTATTATCGTTGTTAACAGCATGTCGAAGTAATGGACCTGCTGGATTAGCTCAAAAGTTAAAATAGGAACACAGAGCACCACGAAAAGACACCACAGCAGAATAGAGATTAGGGAATCGGTGTCGAGCAGGAGGCTTATTCGCGAAAAACGCTCGGCAGATATATTCTTGCGTACCTGAATTCGACGCGGACTTATTTTCTTCCAAAACGGCATCTATTTATCCTGAGCGGCTTTTGTTTTTTTCTTGTAAGCCTGCACAATATTCTGAACCAGTCGATGTCGCACTATATCTCTCTGGTTTAATTCTACGCAACCTATTCCTTTGATTCGTCGCAATAATTTAATTGCTTCGACCATTCCGCTTTTCTGGCCTGGTTCGAGGTCAATTTGTGTTATATCACCTGTTATTATCATTTTCGAGCCATGTCCCAGTCTTGTCAAGACCATCAGCATCTGCAGAGCGGACGTGTTTTGGGCCTCGTCGCAGATAACAGCTGCTTCGTTTAACGTCCGGCCGCGCATAAAGGCAAGCGGAATTATCTCAATAATATCCAGCTCCATAAATTTCTTCATCAGGGCAAAGTCCATCATATCTTCGAGCGCATCGAACAAAGGGCGAAGATACGGATTTACCTTTGCCTGGATATCACCCGGTAAAAAACCGAGCTTCTCACCTGCCTCCACGGCGGGACGGGCAAGTACAATTCTCCTGATTTGCTTTTTCTTTAGCATGGAGACAGCAATTGCGACGGCCAGGTATGTTTTACCCGTCCCGGCGGGCCCTATGCAAAAAGTAAGGTCGTTGGCCAACATCGTTTTGATGTATTTTAGCTGTCCTTTCGTGGAAGGTTCGATAGCCTTTTTGTGAGAATAGACAAAAACGGCTTCGCCGGTCTCAGGAGCGCCGTGTGAATCGTCTTCGGTTATAAAAGCAGTTACATTTGCAGCGCTCATCGAGTGGCGTTTGAGAAGCTGCTTTTGCATCTTGTCGATGACCTCAATGGCCTTATTTACGTCTTTCTCTTTGCCCCTGATTATTAAATTGCTCTGCCTGGCCGTAATTTGCACCCCCAGCGATTCCCGCAAAAGCCGAAGGTAACTGTCGGCAGGGCCAAACAGTTCAAGCTGCCTGTCGGTTGGATCTAATTGTATCGTAACTTCCAAAGCTCTCCTCTATCGAATGCTTAACATAAAGAACAAATACCCGAACGGTGCCGCTACCAAAAGCGAATCGATTATATCTAATATTCCGCCGAAGCCCGGCACATTTTTTGACGAATCTTTTTGCTCAGCGTCCCGCTTCATCATAGACTCGACCAAATCCCCAATCTGCCCGATAAATGCAAAACACAGGCCAAAGACTGCCGCTAACCACCAGACCATTATATCACAACTCACCGCAAAACCAATAGCGACTATCACCGCGGCCCCAACGGCACCGGCCATTCCTTCCCAGCTTTTTAAGGGGCTGATTTTGGGCGAAAATCTATGCTTTCCAAAAGAAGCTCCAATTGCATAAGCCCCTATATCGGCAAATTTTATGACAAAAACAAACATAAGCAGAGGCCAAAGGCCAAGCTCGAGCCGAATCGCCACAAGGAAGCTGCTCAAAAGTCCTAAATACAAAATCGAAAAATAATTCGCTCCGCAATTAGCTAACACCCCTGAAGTCCCATAACTTATATATTGGTATAAAAGCAACGACAACAGCACGAGGACCGAGAGAAAAATTAGATAAGTTTCAGGCCGAATTAGTAAAAACTGATGCCAATATTCCTGCTGCCAGTACCGATAAGTGGCGAACAAAATCGAGGCAATAGTTGAAACAGTGATAAAAATCTTCAGGTTTTTGGCTGCTGCGAGTTTCGAGAGCTCGAGCTGAGCCGGGATTGCCAGCAAAGCGATAAGGATACAAAGGACTGTTCCCTGTATTGGTTTATCGTCGGCTATTGAAGCGGTCAGAGAGCCATCCAGCCAGCCGTCGAAAATGACAACAGCCGTGAAAAACGCCGTCATCAATGTTCCAAAAAGCAACCTGTATCTGAGCATAATTTCTTATATTTTGCCGGTGCGTTTATAACTAGTTCCTGTTGCGGATAGAGCATTTGTCATTCCCGCGGAAGCGGGAATCCAGTTTTTTCGCTCTGGACCCCTGCTTTCGCAGGGGTGACATCGTCGGTTTTCGCTTTCCGCAACAGATACTACCTAAATGATGATACCAGAGTATCAGGACATCAGGTTGCAGGATACCAGGGTATCAGGAGCAGTTACGATTAACCTGATACCCTGATAATGATTTACTCATTTACTCGTCCAATCATAGCTTATTTGATAGTGCCGAAACGTCGTGTACGTTTTGCGTAGGCCAGTATTGCTTTTTCCAGAGACGATTTTTTGAAATCCGGCCAAAGTGTTTTTGTAACGTAGAATTCGCTGTATGAGATTTGCCAGAGCAGAAAGTTACTGATTCTCATTTCGTTTGCCGTCCGAATCAAAAGGTCAGGCTCGGCAAGTCCTTCGGTGTATAGATGTCGGCTTACACATTGCTCGTCGATATCTCTTAGCTTCAATTTGCCGTTTTTGTATTCTTTTGCGATTTTTTGGGTTGCATCAACGATTTCTACTCTACCGCCGTAGTTTAGTGCCAAGGCAAGTATCATACCGGCATTAGAGCTGGTCATTTCCATTGTTTTTCTAAGCTCATTTTGTACCGGGTCGGGAAGACCAGCCAATCGCCCGAGGTGGACCAGCTTAACATTATTCTTCATCAGCGTAGAACGAATCTGAATAAGGTATTGAGTGTACAGATGCATAAGCGAGCTGACCTCCGCTTTGGGTCTCTTCCAGTTTTCTATGCTGAACGAATATAAAGTCAGAGATTCGATACCAAAATCAACGCAGCATTGTGCTATTTTCTCAACTGTTTTTCCGCCCTGGCGATGCCCATCAACTCGCAGCAGACCTTTTTTCTTTGCCCATCGGCCATTGCCGTCCATAATGATGGCAATATGGCGGGGCATCTGGTCGGGCGTTAGACCAAGATGCCTGGCGGTTTTCTTAAGTTTCTCTTCGGGCTTCTTCATTAACTAAAAAACTTAAAAGTAAAACCGAAAAACCATAGCAAAAAATTCTCGATTCTTGCGCTATGGTGTTTCGTTTTCAGCTTTTAGTTGCTATTACCTGAATATTGTCTGACTTCGTTTTGGTCCCACGCCAATGATTGTGATTGGTTTGCCAATTTCCTCTTCGATTCGGCAAATATAGTCTTGGGCGTTAGTAGGCAAATCGTGAAAATCCTTTACTGCGCTTATCTCTTCATCCCATCCGGGGACTGTTTCGTAAACGGCACTCGCCTGTGATAGTCTGTCTGTATTTGCCGGGAAGAAGGTTTTTTCTGTTCCATTGATTTTGTATGCCCTGCAAATCTTTAATTCTTTCAGGCCGGTAAGAGTATCCAGGTGCATCATTGCTACCAAATCTATAGCGCCGATAGTTACGGCGTACGATACGGCTACGGCATCGAACCATCCGCATCGCCGCGGACGCCCCGTTGTCGTGCCGTATTCGTTCCCTTTATCACGGATGTACTGGCCTGTCTCGTTGTCCTGCTCGGTGGGGAATGGGCCGGCACCGACTCTTGTCGTGTACGCCTTGACGATACCAATAAATTTATCAACCCGTTTGGCTGGCACACCACAGCCGGCGGGCATGCCGAGCGAACTCGAGTTCGAGCTGGTCACAAATGGAAAAGTGCCGTGGTCAAGGTCCAGCAGTGAGCCTTGTGCGCCCTCAAAAAGGATGGATTTGCCGTTCGCAATTGCTCTGTGCAGATATTCGGTCGTATCTGTTATAAAGGGCAATAACCTCTCGGCATAAGATTTACACTTTTCGAAGATTTCATCGGCACTAATCGGCGCAGCATCATAAACAGCCCCGAAGATCTTGTTTTTATATTCCACGATGGTTTGAAGCTTCGCTTTGAGCGCCTCCAGGTTTCTCAAATCGGACATACGGACCGTATAGCTTCTGCCGACCTTATCGGCATAGCACGGCCCAATGCCGCGAATCGTCGTACCGAGTTTGTTTTTCCCGAGAGATTCTTCGCGTAGCTGGTCCTCTTTTTTGTGATAATCCAGCACAACATGAGCATTTTCGCTTATAAAAAGCCGGCCATCTAAGGAAATATCTTTTTCACTGATTTTTTCAATTTCGTCTATCAGGACATCGGGGTCGAGAACCACCCCATTTGCGATTACACAAATTGTATCCGGTCTGATTGAACCACTGGGCAATAGGTGCAGAGCGAACCTGCTGTCGCCTACGACAACCGTATGGCCGGCATTGGCACCGCCGTTGTATCGCACGACAATATCGCTCTGCCCGGCAAGGATATCGACAACCTTGCCTTTGCCTTCATCACCCCATTGTAATCCCACAACGCAACGATTCATTTGTATCCGTCCCTTTAAAGTGCCGCTAAATCAAAATGCACAATGCATAAGCTCCTTATGCTCCTGTCCTCAACTGATTTTTGCCACCAGATGCTCTAAAATGGCCACTAAGTTGTCATACTGTCTATCGCTTATCTTCAAATTCACTTCGTTACCACCTTTGGCTTTGTATGTTATCACAAAGAACCCTTTTTTATCGAAATAGGTTTTGTCAATTTTTTCTATGGAATCATAAGAAATTCTTTTTTTATTATTGATTATAAGCTCATTTTCGTCGGCGAGGAGCTTCTTATCCTTCATCGCGAGCAAATAAGCGCCTAAAAGCACCGCCCCTGCAATAAAAAATGGCGGCGACTTCCGATTAAAATTCATTGTTGGCGTTGGCTTGCCGGCATTATCAAGAACATTCTTTTTATAGAAGCTGTAACGCCCTGACCACTTATATTTGCTCAGATAGCCGTCGTAAGCAAAAATAATTGCCCCGGCAACGCAGGCGGCAATATAAATTTTGAAATTAGTTTTCTTGAACTTGCTTATCGGCGCTTCGATAGCCATTTAACGTCCTTTGTGGGGTCTATGTTAAACGTTTTTGCGCGATTGTCTCGGTTAAAGGCTGAACAAAGTACGGGACTATTTTTTCAGCCATTAGCTCTTCGGCTAAGCGGCATTGATATTCAAAAGATTTTAGCGGGTCGAATTTCTCGTCGGTCCTCGGGTACTGACGGACTGTAAAAGACAAACTTATCGCCTCATCTGTAATCCGTCTGTTTTTCTTAGGGGCGTAGATGCTTGTTTTTGACTCTACGCTGATGCGTCCCTGAGTATGGTCATCTTCGGACAATGCCACCACCACCGCAGGTGAAAAGCCGATGGGCCTTGCGCCGGGCAAATCCAAAAGGCAGTTAAAAGCGCTCTGCCCCAGCAGCGCCTCGGCGATAACCTCATCGTGACTGCCTGCATAATCAAAATCCATAGCGAAAGTAACATCCAGCGAATCGATATCGAGATGATTTACTCCAAGCATATAGGGAGCAAGCTCGAGCACCAATCTGTCCTGGCAATAAGCCATCTCAAAGTTAGACGGATTGACCACGCCTGAGCCGATACGGTCTATTTCAAGACTGACCCACCTGTATTGTCTCGGGTCGCGGTCTTCCTCCAGATAGTACTCATTATTCTCACGCCGATAGAATCGGCCCATAGAGGGAAATTGCTTTTGTATCCGCTCGAAAAAGGACAGAATAGTATCACGTTCGGTTGGAAGGTCCAGCTCGGTATTGATATACATATCGAGATAAAAATCATCGCAAAGCGAACTATAACTATTTATCGACATCGCAGAAAAATCCTCCAGAGAAGGCTTCGGGAACACACCCCTAAGGCCTCACAAAAAAGTTCAAACTTCAAACCACATAATCGGTCGAGGAGACATTATACGGTCAAATACTCATTTTTCCAGATTTTTTCAGTTAAATCCTTCAATTCTTCGTCGTAGTGTTTCAGTACCTCAAAATATTCATCGGATTCGAGGGCTTCTTTGGCTTTTTCGTCTTCCGGTTTTGCCTCTTTTGGCAAAACTGAATTCCTGAAAATCTCGTAATGGTCCCTTATGGAGCACGGCATAAGCCAGTTTTTTGGCTTTTTCCAGTTGTCAAGGCCGTATTCTCTCTGCCATTTTCGGCCGTTTTTCATAAAATCGGAGAACATCGCATCGGCTAACGTCTTACCGTTTTTATATAGCTCATAGATATTATCGACATAGTAAGGAATGAACGCACAGGGCGTTACGTTACCATGCCAGTCAACGTATGCGTATCCCCCGCTTCTGCCGTAGGCGATACAGCCTCGTGCCAGCACTCCGCTGTTCCAAAAATCTGCCAGGCAGTACCTTTTTTTGCTCAGCAGTTTTTCCCATTTTCTGTACAACTTGAGTCTTTCTTCTGGATTCACCATCAAATCAAGCTCGTCCTTACCTCTGCCGATGGGCATCAGCTGGAATTCCCACATATAACAGGCGCCTTGTTCCTTAAAGTAGAAATCATAAAATTCGTCTTCGAGTAATACGTCAATGTTTTTGCTTGTTGCTGTGACGGAAGTACCGAATGGAATCCCCACCCGTCTCAGGTGCTCGAAGGCCCTGAGGATTTTTTTGAATGTACCGGCACCTCTTCTTTCGTCGGTTTCCTTCTCGAAGCCTTCAACGGAAATTGAAGGCGTTACATTTGCCGTTTCTGCAAGCCTCTGAGCAATCTCCTCGTTAATAACTGTGCCGTTGGTATATACCAGGAAAAGCATGTCGTTATATTTTTTGTAGATATCGAGCAGGGTCTTACCTTCACTTTTGTACATAAAAGGCTCGCCGCCGCTGATAGTGATGAACCTGCCGCCGAATAGGTCATGGACTTCGCTGATTACTCTATCTACAAACGGATAGGGCACCGTGGCGGGAGTATCTGTTCCTGAAGCCGCGTAACAGCCGATGCACCTAAGATTGCATTTTTGTGTGGGAGAGAAAACGATAAATGTTGGCGGTAATTCCCCGTATTTTTCTTCGAATCGCTCAACAGCCTGATTATAACTCTGGTCTTCACGAATGAGGTTATTTTGAACGAGCACATCGACGATTTTCTCAATAATTTTACTTGATACGTAGCCTCTACTTATACTTCTGTTCACACAACGCATCATCGCCGACAAGAACTGGTATCTCTTTATCTGAACTTCTCGCAAATCTTCCGAACCATCATTGACTATACTCTTATAGATGTAATCATCGACTTTCTTTGCCAGCAGCTTTCCGAGGTGTTTGTGATTTACCATCCTTTTTAGTGTTGAGGATATGACTTCAGGTTTCATTTCTTACTCCCTTCAAATGTATAAGAGCTATAGAGATGATTTGCTGCAAACACTTCGCCTTAATATAGATTATCGCACAAATTCGGGTTTCCTGCAAGAAATAAACAAGCTCAAAATGAAGCGGTAAAGAGATGAAAATCGAGTTTTTTTGACCCTGGAAATCCTGGCCGAAAGTGCCTAAAGTTAAAAGTTCTTATAATTTTAGCTCACTTTAGCTCACTTTAGTTCGAGAAAGGAGGCACCACTTACTCTATGTCCGGTTCGGGCAGCTTTAGCTCCGTAACTATCGCTCCGATGGTTGACAGAATCCCAAAAATAAACATCCGCCATACACAGCTTGCCACAATCCCGCCGGTATAGCTCAGTATCGCCAAAACTGTCGTATAAAGCGTGCCGGTCAATACACCGCAGACAGCCGCTGCAGTAATCCGTTTCCCAAATGCCGCACCGCCGCAGCCCAAAGTTACCACCCCCCCACAAACTAAGACCTGCGGCACAAGCGCTACAAGCCACCAGAGCATTTTCGAACTCGACGGCTCTGGGACATTCTCTAAGTACATCCACCTGGCAAATGCAAGTAATGCCGTAACCCCGATTGCACACAATCCTATGTGCCAATATCGTGGTTTCAGTAATGCCCGCACCTGTGCCCTCTTTTGCATTCGACGCCGTATCGTCAAGGGCAAGTTATAGAACAGACAAAATACCCAATGTTCCAGCAGTGCACCCCGCTCGCCGAACACCGGAACAATGTGCACCGCTTCCGTCGCCCAGTGGGCAGCCATAAATCTTGCTAAAGCAGGATAGTGATACGTCATCTGAATTGGAAAAGCTAAGTAACCGACATACTTAAAAAATCCCAGAAACACAGCGATATTGTAGTCCTTGAAATTCCGTTCTTTTATAACAAGATATAGCACATAAAGCCCCCGAACCAATGAGCCCGGCGAAATCGGCACGACTTGAAACAATGCGATAATACCGAGCCCAATTCCCCATGCCTGGGCCCTCGGCATTTCCGGATGCGTCAAAACAAAAATGGTTGCCAGCGTCACAGAAACAATCTGAGTTACCGGCAAAGTGCAAATATGCACCGCCAGGCTCTTGAGGTACTTCTGAATAAACGGCTCGTTGACCTGCGAAAGGATAACCCGGGCATCCTCATCGCTGAGTATATGTTTTTTCTGTCCGCCGGTTACCATTTCTCGAAGCCACTGCTCCCGCAGCTCCTGGTTAAAATACAGAATGAACGGACGAACAAAAATATAAATCAGCTTGTTCTTTCTGAATTTACTATCCGTCAAAAACCTGTGCAGCCCGGCCGGCAAAATCGACAATGGTAAATGGCACAAAAACCGCCAGATACTGCCCGATATTTTAAGTGCCCTCTCGCCGTCAAGGCGTCCTGACCTGTGCCAGACGATGACCTTTTCAGCAACCCTGCCTCTGACCGCTTGCTTAAAATAATCGCAGCTCCTCAGTATTGTTACGTAGTGCCTGCGCCAGTCCGCTCGCCCCCAGATTCGGCGAATCAGCTTACCCAAAAACGGTATCACCCCAATTACAAAGAATATCAGCGTCAAGAGCCTGCTGTCTCTCAGCTTCCGCTCATGCTCTTCGTCAACCAGACTTCGCACGACCCAGCCTGTTACCGCGCCGGCGAGCATTGTTGACCACAGCTTCCCACTGTAAAGCAGACGGATGTGATTGTGCGTAATATCAGGAACCGAGTCCCGATACACCTCCTCGGCGCCCTTTAGCTCCTCTAACATTTCGCGCATATCGGCAAACTCTTCACCGTGCTCCTGCACAAAGGCCTCCAGCTTGCTAATATCGCCTCGGTCAAATTGTACCAGTGAACCACGTTTAATACCTCTGGCTATCAGCTTGAAATCACCCGGACTCATCGGGAGGAACGGCAGCAGTGCAAGCCCCGCCCGGAAATCGACCGCCACCAGCCCTCCTGACGGATTGTCTTCGGTTCCCTGCCGTTTGAGGACATTCGGCTGACTCTTGCACGTTGACCATTCATACTGCCGGGCAAACTCATAACCTCCCATCTCGTGCAGAAGCTCGACAAATTCACTCATAAACCTGCGCTTCGCGCGGTATTCCGGCGAACCAACCTGCTGCTCATCGACCACCTTACCCCGACGCCACTGTTTCAACGAATCTAATCGGTCATCGACCTCCAGCCGCCAAGTCCGTCCCTCAATCCATTCGCTCAATTCCCCACAACTGCCGAGCTTATCATCCACGAACGTTGCATAAATATCTCTAACTGCACTTTCATCCCGTCCCGTCTGCGGCGGGCGGGATTCGTCCCCAAATCGAATCTTTGCCCCGCGCCGGATGAATTTCTGCCAGAGCGCCCCGGCCTTTGCCGCCGCCGGATTGACCTGAAGCTGAAACGGGCCCTGAAAGCCAATCCAGTACAGCATATTACGAAACAGCCGAGAGAAACCCGATGGCGGGATAAGAATCTTCATCGCATAAGTTCGGCCAATCTCGAGTCCCGCTATTGCCCCCTCAATCCCCACAATTTTTACAAGGTACACCTGCCCTGCAAATCCCCCGCCTACAAATTTCTCGACAACCAGATGCACCCGCGCCGTACCCGCTCGCCCGAAGCCGTTCACCTCGTAAGTAAGCTCGGTGCCCGCATCATAACGACCGATTCGCATCGGCCGATACAACTTTGCCGCACGAAATTCGGCCTCAAGCTTCTTGCAAACTTCAACGTTATATTCTGCCGCCATCCTTGCTTTCTAACCTGTCAAAACAGCAAACTACCCGCCAATCCACGACCTTATGATAATCTGCAAAACAATCGCTGCAAACACGCCTGCCAATAAATCATCAGCCAGTATGCCCCAGCCCTTTGGGAGCTTTTCGAGTTTTCGTATCGGCCAGGGCTTGACAATGTCGAACAATCTAAACAGAAAAAAACCCAGCACGGCGGCGACCCAGACGTCTCTGGATGACACCGCGCTTATGGCTAAAAACGGACTGACTAAAAACGTAACCGCCTGGCCGGCAAGCTCATCGGCGACAACTTCGCGGGGGTCGGTGTTGCCGGTTGCTGCAATCGCAGCGGGCGCAAATCTCACGCAAACAATAGAACCGGCTATAGTTAGGACCGCCATTACTATTGTTATAGAGGGGCCGGATAAGTGAAAATGACCCATAAAGGCAAAGATAATCACCACCGGCAGCGAGCCCCACGTCCCTGGAGCCAGAGGCAGCCGACCAAGACCAAAACACGATGCGAGAAGTCTTTTCATAATCACCGGAAGGGTAACTGAAAGATAAAAATTAGTCAAAGGTTACTTTGTATTTAGCCCTGTGTGTTTCGTTCAAAAAGTGCTTGATACTCGATACCCGATTCTTGATGCTGGATGCTCCAATACCGGGTAATCTTTACTTGTGCACCGTGCCCAGAGTTACAAAATTATGCTCTAATTTCCTGTGCTCTTATGCACTTGTGCCTTGTGCACTTTTTGTTTTTTTCTTGAAAATCCGGCTTTAATAGGGGTAGATTGCTCGTCAGCGACCGACGAAGCGAGACATCTTGGATTTATGCTCCTTAATAATGGCTTTTGGGACGTGCGAAGAAGAAAAAGCAGGCCGAAGGTAGGGTGTGCAAAGCACACCTTCTTTTGACGGAACGCTTTTTTGCAATTATATTGTTTGTACAATGCCGAATTATAAGCGGACATTTGAACGAGGAGGGATGTTCTTCTTTACGTTGGTGACACATCGCAGGCGACATTTGTTTTCAACAGCAATGGCCCGCAAATGTCTGCGGCAGTCAATTGTTGAAGAACAAAAAAACCACCCATTTGATTTGTCGGCTATTGTCCTTTTGCCGGATCATCTTCACTGCATTTGGAAATTGCCCGACAATGACAGTGATTTCTCGAAAAAGTGGGGCCGCATAAAGAGCAGGTTTTCCAAACTGTGGATGGATACCGGAGGTAAAGAAGCCCAAATCTCGCAGGCCCGAAGTAAACACCGGGAGCGCGGTATATGGCAAAAGAGGTTTTGGGAACACAGAATCCGTGACGAAGAAGACCTGATGCGACATGTCAATTATATACATTTCAATCCCGTTAAGCATGGTTTGGTTCGTTGTCCTCATGCCTGGGCGTATTCAAGCTTTGAAAGATGGGTAAAACAAGGTTATTACAAACATAACTGGCTTTGCGATTGCGATGTGCAAAGGCCCGTTATACCAGAGTTCCTATATACGGGGGATATGTTCGGGGAATAAACAAGATGTCGGTGTGCAGTGCACACCCTACCGAATTCGCAAAGATTGAATTGAAATTCGGTGTGCTGTGCAAATCCTACCGACTTTGCTTAGATTGGTTTGAAATTCGGTGTGCAGTGCACACCCTACCGAACTAATTTTGGGTGGGGCCTTTGGCTTTTTGAAAAATGGCATTTGACAAACCAGTCTTAAAATGGATACTATTCGCCTTTCGGAACTATTATATTCCCCGATGACGCTATGGGTAGTAAGTGTGAGCAAAGAATTTAAGCACAATGTAATCGCAATCGTTTATGATTTTGATGGGACGCTGACTCCCCAGCCAATGCAGGAATATACCGTTTTGCCGGAAATCGGCATTAAGGACGGAAAGAAGTTTTGGAAGCAGGTAAATCAGGAGTCTGCGCAAACGAATGGGGAAGGAATTGTAGCCTATATGCGTTTGATGCTTGAAAAATCCAAGTCCAGACATTTTCCAGTTACTGCTGAGATGCTGAGAGAATTGGCGAAAAAAATCAATTATTTCCCGGGTGTTCAAACTTATTTTAAACGAATAAATGACTATATTAAAAAGCAATTCGGCCGCGGCGTAGAAGTCAGGCATTACGTAATTTCAGGGGGCTTAAAGGAGATAATCTTAGGAACGAGTATAGCCAAATATTTTTATAAAGTATTTGCTTCAGAATATTATTACAACGAGTATGGA
>JBAQFY010000082.1:0-11238 GCA_049287505.1 Sedimentisphaerales bacterium
AGAAAAAATGGCAACTTCGAGAAAATCACAAATTTTGTTGATAATCACTGTATTAATAACAATCTGCTCTTTCAGCTTTCCTGTTTATGCCAAATACAGCGGCGGGACTGGAGAGCCTAACGACCCGTACCAAATCGCTTCGGCTGATGACCTGCTCCTGCTTGGCGAGAGTCCCGAAGATTACGACAAGCACTTCATCCTGACCGCCGACATCGACCTGGCCCCGAATCTGCCCGGCCGCAAGGTGTTCGACAGAGCCGTCATCGCACCGGATGTCAACGAAACGAACGAGTATTTTGACGGTACACCGTTCACGGGCGTCTTTGACGGCAATGGTCACACAATTTCGAATCTGACAATTGAAGGTGGATGGTATCTGGGCCTGTTTGGCTACTTGGGGTCTGGGACCGAGGTCAGGAACCTTGGGGTAGTGGATGTCAACATAACAGGCGTTGACAATGTCGGCGGCCTGGTGGGGTACAACTACGGCGGTGCTGTGACCCGGTGCTACAGCACCGGCGCAGTCAGCGGCGACTATTTTGTCGGCGGGCTGGTGGGGTACAACTCCGGCACTGTGACCCAGTGCTACAGCAGCGGCATGGTAAACGGTAGCTCAAGTGTTGGTGGATTAGTGGGTGGCAATAGTTCGTTTCAAGTGGCGACTTTAACTAGCTGCTACAGTACTGCGGTGGTCACCGGGGATTCGTGTGTCGGTGGGCTGCTGGGTATCAACGGTCGGCCCAATCCTGCTGATTACGGCATTCGCATGCAGATGGGTGCTGTCATAGATTGCTGGTCTGCAGGGCCCGTATTCGGCAATGAAGCAACAGGTGGTCTCGTGGGGTACTCGGCCCATGATCCAAGTTCATGGTATCCGCTTGGGCGGGTGAGTTGTAGCTTCTGGGACATCCAGACCTCAGGCCAAGCTTCAAGCGCCGGGGGCACAGGCAAATCCACGTCCGAGATGCAGACGGCGAGCACATTCTTCGTCTGGGACACATGCGCCAACGAAGGCATTTGGACAATCGATGATGGAAGGGACTATCCTCGCTTGGCATGGGAGCATAAGGCGGGCGTTGTACTGAGCGCCGACCTATCTAAATTCCTGGCGGGTAGCGGGAGTGAGGGTGATCCATATCTGATTTCCACCGCCGAACAACTCAATTCAATCGGACTATTCCCTTGCGAGTGGGACAAGCACTTTAAGCTCATGGCAGATATCGACCTGTCAGCTTATGACGGCAAGGAGGGCAGGTCCGCATTCAACATCATAGGGCCATACAGCGAGGTATACTCATCCCTGAGTGGTTTCACAGGGGTGTTCGACGGCAACGGACATACAATCTTCAATCTGACGATCATGCGCACGGAATACGGATATCTCGGTCTGTTTGGCCAACTTGCATCTGGGGCCGAGGTCAAAGACCTGGGTGTAGTCGATGTGAACATAGTAGGTTCTAGCGGCCTTCTCGGTGCCTTAGTGGGAACGAACCAGGGTGGAACGCTAACCCGCTGTTACAGCAGCGGCGCGATCACTGGCACCTCGTGTGCTGGCGGCTTGGTGGGGTTCAACAGTGGTGTTCTGAACGAGTGCTATAGCACAGCTTCCGTCCATGGTGGCCAAACAACGGGCGGACTGGTGGGTGGAAACGGTGGTGATATTGTCCAGTGCTACAGTACCAGTATCGTCAGTGGCAGGGCGGATGTCGGTGGACTGATAGGAGGAAATAGCGGTACTGTGATTAAGTGCTGGAGCACCGGCTCAGTCAGCGGTATACACTCGTGGGTCGGCGGGTTGGTGGGTAGGAACACTGGTGTTGTGACCCAGTGCTGCAGCACGAGTGAGGCCACCGGGGATGAAGAGGTCGGCGGCCTTGTGGGCTCGAACTGGGGCGATGTTCTGGACTGCTACAGCAGCGGTGCTGCCAGAGGAAGCAAGTTGGTCGGAGGTCTTGTTGGGCAAAACGGCTACATCTCATCGGGGTGGCCATACAATAGAGAAGAAGGTACAGTAACTCGCTGTTATTCAGTCGGTTGGATGGAGAGCAACGAAAGCGGTGGCGGACTTATCGGGCTGAACGAGTTTGGATCTGTAGTAGACTCGTTCTGGGACACACAGACCTCAGGACAGGCATCCAGTGCCGGCGGCACAGGCAAGACCACGGCCGAGATGCAGACGGCCAGCACATTTCTGGATGCCGGGTGGGACTTCATAGATGAGACTGCCAACGGCACGGAGGACATCTGGTGGATTTTAGAAGGCCAGGACTATCCGCACCTGTGGTGGGAGCTGATTGATGACAATGCTGCGGCGACCCATAAAAACTAATCCTGGCATATACCCTGCAGCGAATGATAAATAAACGAGATGCAAATCAATACTCATAGTCCTTTTGACTAATCAAAAGGACTACGTATATTTTCTGATTGAATATTACTAAACCAGTTAGCCTGTATGAAATTTAAGCGCAAATCCGGTGCAAATCATCTATACTCAATTCGTTCAGCCGGTCAACGATTTTCTCAGCCATTCTCAACTGCTCGGCATCGTAGGAGTTTGTAACAGCTATAGTATGCATTCCCGCCGCTTTGGCGGCTTCCAGCCCCCAGTGTGAATCCTCTATCGCGATGCATTGCTTAGCCGTAATGGGATTTTCACGGCTCTCATTGAGTCGTTGTAAACTCAGCAGGAATCCTTCCGGGTCGGGTTTGCCTTTTTGTACCTGCTCACCCGAGACTATCACCTCGAACAAATGGCGCAGCCGGGCCTCATCTAATACCATTTCCACCTCCGTCAGCAGCGACCCGGAGCATATCGCCATTGGTATATTGTTTTGTTCAAGCATACTCAGAAAATCGCGCACACCCTCAATCATCTTACCTTCGGTTTTTGCCAGTTGCTCGAATATATTATTTTTTTGAGTCATAATGGCGTTGATTTGCTGCTCGTCCATTTTGAGCAGGCCCTTCTCGATAAGCAGCCTGTAACAATCATTGTCATTGAAGCCCAGATACGTTGTGTAGTATTCATTTTTTGTTATCTCGATACCGTACCGGGCCAGCGACTGATTGAAAGCGCGAAGATGTAAAATTTCCGAATCGGTTATCACACCGTCAAAATCAAATATGACTGCTTTCAGCATAAGATTTTATTGATTCCCAATATCCTCCAATTTTGTAATCCATTCGTTAAAATGCGGACATTCCTGACGCATTTTTCTAAGTCCAATCTTACGAGCTGCTATAATACCATCTACCGTTTTCACATAATTTTTAATGTGTTGTTTTATTCGTCGGGAAGGACAAGTATTATAATTATCATTAATCTCTTCAGGACATGAAAACGACTGCAGGACACACTCAAGCTGAGCAGAAACTTTCGACTTCCTCGCGCTCTCGGCTAGTATCAATGTATCTGAGAAAAGCAATGCCTCAAATTCGTGCATTTGAACGTAGGGAATAAACTGTGCAGGATTCCAACTGTCACCCATTTGAGCAACAATATCTTCCGATAATGCCTGCTCGACCCTTTGAGCTTTGTCTTGATAATTCTGACAAGACTGAGATTCTGTTCTTCCGGGCCAATCATTCGGCATTCCATAAAAATCAACCATCGTTGTACAAATAAGAGTGTTATCTTCCTTCAAAGAATTAAGTATTTCTTTTCGCGCTCTTTGATAGGCAAAGCTGCCGCCTTTTTTACGAAAAAGAAAAGCATGAGGATATACACCCATCTGATTTAAATGAGGGCTTAGCATCTCATTGACAAAAGTCTCCTCAGTCTGACCTTCCACAAGGATACGAACTCTACTCACGTGCAGGCCTCCCACCGAAGACATTTTTTTGCCAAAGCTCGCCGAGAGAATAATCATCCAACCAAACTTTGAGATCGGCCTTCTTTAATCGCTTGAATATCGATTCGCCGTTCTGACGTTCTACAACTACAATATCTTCCGGTTCAAAATGATCTATCAAAGCAGCAGATTGAGTCGAGACAATCACCTGTGTTCGTGTGGAAGCCTTCTGGATTAAGCCTGCCAATAGTGTTAAAGCGTAAGGATGCAATCCTAATTCCGGCCCATCCAGCAATATCGTCGAAGGCGGATTCGGCTGCAATAACACTACGGCCAGACATATAAAACGTAATGTGCCATCGGATATCTGACTTGGATGAAAGGGGTAATCCGCTCCTTTCTGTCGCCATTCCAATAATGTTTCGTCCGGATTATCCAAAGAATCTCTGAGTAAGAAGTCATCGAAAAAAGGAGCCGCTAATTGAACTGTTTCGCGAATACTTTGATATTCACTTTCGTGTTTCTTCATAAGGAACAGCAGAAACGCCGCTAAATTACTCGCGTCCGGACGCAAATATTCATAATCTCTCTTAGAGCATGGTCTTTTTATAGCCGCAAAATCACTGGTATCATGAAAATGATATATTTGCCACTCTTTATGTATCTTTGTTCTCACAAAACTAATGATTTCGGTGACACCTTTTTTTAAAATCCCTCTTACAGGCAAAGTAGGCCTACCTTTGACAAGTCTATTATCAGAAGTAGCGACTAAATCCCGACAATACTCAGCCTCATGAGAAAAAGAGAAACTTATTGCGATTTGATTTGTAGTCTTAGGGCCAAAATAAAGGAATCGGTCTGCACCTCCTTTCTTTTGAACATAAGTGGTGAACGATTCCTCTCCCTCTTCAAATCTCAGCAAGAATTCAAAAAAACTGATAAAATTGCTCTTCCCAGCCCCGTTTGGGCCAATCAGGATATTAATATTTCGAAGCTCAAAATCCTCAAGATTTCGGATGGATTTGTAGCCTTTAATGGTTAGTTTGCTGATTGCCTGTCCCATATCATTTTCCTTGTTTGGGGTCAAATACCTGCTGGAAAATAAAACACTTTTCCGGCTACAGCTCGGCATTCAGCCGAGACGAGTCCTGTCAAATCCAGTCCAGAGAACAAAAAACCACGGCTGTTTTACCGGGGCTTCATTATACAATTGACAATCGATACCTTACAATGATTTTATCCCAGTTCCTGCACCGGTCCGACGAGGGTCTCGTAATCGGTGAATGTTGATTTATCACCGGTGCGAATCAGCTCTGACAAAGCCGCGATATTAGGTGCATTCTTGATAATATACCTTCGAGCAATTATCGCCTTTCGTTCTTTCATAGGCACTGTTTGTCCGTTGTCAGCCTGGCCGTTTTCAGCCACGGGAACTTCCATTTCTACTTTCGTGCCGGCCTGGCCGCAGAAAAGATAGCCGTTAATCAAGTCTATCGCCATATCGACCAGCGCCCTGCCGTAGAGGTCCATATATTCGCTGCCTTGCTCTTTTACAAAGGCAATCGACTCTTTCAATTGTTCTGTTCCTTCTGCAAGTTTTCCGAGCAAATCTTTTACTCCATTGTCATAATTTTTCCCGGCCAGCCCTGCGATGAATTTCTCGGCTGTTCCGCTGCAGACACCGCGAACCGCAGCAACGACCTGTAATTGGCTTGTCCCTTCATAAATAGTTGTAATTCTCGCATCGCGGGCGTGCCGTTCGCAGGGATAATCCCGCATATAGCCGCTGCCTCCGAGCACCTGAATCGAATCGTAAGCAATTTCGTTGCACATCTCGGAACAACAATATTTACTCATAGGCGTCAGCATCGCCGCATATCGTTTGTATTTTCTCGAATCGTTCTTGAGCTGTTTGGCCAGGGCTTTATCCCTACCGTCATTCCCGCTTTTTTCCTTGTCATTCCCGTTTTTCTCCCTGTCATTCCCGCTTTTCTCCTTGTCATTTCTGCTTTTTTCCTTGTCATTTCTGCTTTTTTCCTTGTCATTCCCGCGAAAGCGGGAATCTATTTCTTCAAGTTGTTTGGCGTATCCGATTTCCAAATCCACCACTCGTGACGTTTCATACAAAAGCGCTCGACCTGCTTCTATGGCAATCTTCATATCAATTAGCATATCACGCACGGCCGGCAGCTTCTCGATAGCCACTGCGAACTGTTTTCTTGTCGCAGCATAATCGCGGGCCACGCGAAATGCGGCTTCGGCGATACCGACTGATTGGGCCGCGATGCCGATACGGGCGCCGTTCATCAAGCTCATAACGTATGTTATAAGGCCCCGCTGTCGCTCACCGATTATCTCACACGGCGTGTTGTCAAAGAATATTTCGCACGTTGGTGAGCCGTGGATGCCTAATTTATCTTCCAGCCGGCGAATATGCACCGTCGGCCCCGGCTCGCAGACAAATAAACTAAGTCCCAGTCCTCCGCTTCTGTCCGGCTCACTGCGAGCCAGCACCAGCAGCACATCGCCGCAGCCGTTGGTTATAAACCGCTTCACCCCATGCAAAAACCAGTTGCCTTTGTCATCCTCAAAAGCGCGGAGCTTGACCGACTGCAAGTCGGAGCCAGCGTCCGGCTCTGTCAAAACCATCGCACCGGTTACTTTCCCTGCGGAAAAATCCGATAAATATTTCTGCTTTATTTCTTCCGATGCGAACGCGTTAATTGTCTCAGCGATTCCCTGCAGGCCGAATATATTCATAAGTGCAGCGTCCGCTCGCGAGATAATCTCGATAGCCATCGAATAAACTATGTTCGGAAAGTTCAATCCGCCAAACCGATAAGGCAGAGTAAAACCCATAACCTCAGCCTGGCCGAGTTTTTCAATAGATTCCTGTATTCCTTTCGCACGAGTTACCGAGCCGTCTTCGTTAAGGATATTGCCCTGCCGGTCCACGTCTTCAGCTCGCGGCGCAATGAAGTCCGCGCTTAATTGACCGAGCGAATCCAGCACCATATCGTAATTCTCTATAGCCTCCTCGGCGTTGGCCGGTGCATAATCATATTCGCTTGCGAACTTAAACCCCTCTTCGCAAACCTCCGCCGATTTACAAAGGTCTGTGTGCTTGAACAAAAATTGTATATCGTTATTATCGCCGTAAAAATTAGCCATAGCTTATTTCCTTTTTTTCCACAAAGGTACAAAGACATAAAAAAGTGTAAAGTGCCTAAAGTGTAAAGTGCCTAAAGTGTAAAGTGTCTAAAGTTGTTGATTATCTTTTCACTTTAGCTCACTTTAGTTCACTTTAGCCTACTTTAGCTCACTTTTATTCTCCTTGTGCTTCGTGACTAAAACGGTTTTTCTTTGATTGATTTTATCATAAGAGGCACAACTTCGTTCAGGTTACCGACTATCTTGTAATGTGCAATATTGAATATAGGTGCATCAGGGTCGTTGTTGATAGCAACAATTTTCTGGCTCTGTGACATACCGGCCTGATGTTGAATTGCACCGCTTATTCCGACAGCTATATACAAGCTTGGCCGAACCGTTGTGCCGGTTTGCCCGACCTGATGGTCGTGGTCTATAAAGCCCAGGTCAACCGCCGCTCTGCTCGCCGCCGGCGCTGCACCGAGGCAATTTGCCAAATCCCATACGAGTTTGAAATTTTCTTTACTGCCTAAACCTGCTCCGCCGGCCACGATTATCCTTGCCGATTTAAGGTCAACTTTCTTCGGGCGTTTGTGCTCATCGAGAATCTCCAGAGGCAAATCCTGCCCGGATAATTGTACATTCTCTTCGACAATTTCACCCTTACGTGTTGTGTCAGGTTCTGCCGCGGGCATCACACCTTCACGAACCGTGGCCATCTGAGGCCAGCGCTCGAGATTGATAATAGTGGCGATTATATTTCCGCCGAAGGCAGGCCTTATCTGAAACATCAAGTTCTTATGGAGCTTTTTATCTTTTACTGTCTCGTGGTCGCCGATTTGCAAATCCGTGCAGTCGGCCGTAAGCCCGGCCTTTGCGGCACTTGCAATTCGTGGCGCCAAATCCCGGCCGGTGATAGTCGCTCCATAAAGCACAATCTGCGGCTTATGCTTATGGATTAAATCGTACATTACTTTTGCGTAGCTGTTTGTCTGGTAAGCGCCGAGCAATGGATGCTCAGCCAGATATATCTTGTCGGCACCGTAGTGTATGAGTTTTGGCGCAAGATTTTTGACGTTATCGCCTAAGACTGCCGCAGCCAATTTTACGTTGAGCGTATCGGCTAAGTGCCGGGCCTTGCTCATCAGCTCAATCGGCGTATCCTCTAATTTGCCGTTGTGCTGCTCGGCAAAAACCCAAACTTCACCTTTCCTGTTAACATCTATCATAACTCGTTTCTCGTATATCGTATCTCTTGTCTTAATCTCAGTGGGATAACCATCCAAGATCTCGACCTATCACAAGTTCATACTTTTTCAAATGATGAGTTGTTTTCATTAATACTTTCTCAACGACAAAACCCCGCTTTAAAGCCAAAGCTTCGACCTCCTGTGCATCATCGTATGTTATCAAAAAATCACCGTTTATATGTTTTGCCAAATCGAAGAGCTTCTCATGATTTATTTCATGATATTTGTACAATCGCCTTCCTGCTTTTGTATAAGGAGGGTCAATGAAAAATGCAACATTGCTCCTTTCTAAGTTTTTCTCAATAATCTCCAGTCCATCACCCTGAATAAACTTAATCTTACTTCCGACCATAGTAATATCCATGATTCTTTTTTTTAATGTTACCGGATACCAACGAGACCTTAGCCCTTTTCCGTTTTCTCCATTTTTTATAAGTCCGGCTCCATGTGCTAAAATCCCGCCGTGATGCAATCGATTTTTAAGAATTGTGATAAACGCTCTTTGTCTTAATGAGGTTTGATGTTTGTTCAATACGGCTTTAACATTTTCTGGGGTTATCTCGAAATTTATAATCTGCTCAGCTAACCACCTGCCTTGCCCTCCAAGAATGGTCTGCCACACAGCGGCAATATCTTCGTCCTTCTCAACCATTGTGACCTTTTTTGCAAGATTTTCAAAAGCCGCTGTTAAGCTGACAATCCCTCCTCCAGCAAATGGTTCTATCAACTCAATGTTACTTCCAAATGTTTTCAGCCACTTTCGTATATACGGCACAAACCATGTTTTTCCGCCCGGATATCTAAAAGGGCTAAGCATTGGTACTGTTGCAACATTTATAGGTTTTGCCGGTGGTTCATAATTGAAGAGTGTTAATTGTCGCATTTTTATTACAACTTTCCAAGATTACTGGAGAACAGTGTCAGTTAACGTTGGCGCATCTGGTGGATTCCCATCCAACTGTTCATCAAGCTTGTTCTGTAACACTTCTATAAAATCTTCCTTGTTTCCTGGTTCGGGCTTGATGATTCGATCTAAAGCAGACCCAAATTCGGTATAAACAACTTCTTCTTGAACCAATGTTAAACGGTCCTCTTGCGGTGCTGGCTTTAACTCATAGAGAAACCAAGCTATATCGGCTCTTTCAACGTCCACGCTCGGCATCTCGGGTAATGTTTGGAAAAAACGTTTTTGTAACACAACTGCCTGCTTCTTCCCCCATGCCTTTAGAATTCCTCCTTTGTAAAGTACTTGGGGAATCAATCGTTTTCTTGATGAAGAAAGATAATCTGGCTTTGGATAGTTTGGTTTTCCTTGCCAATTTAAATTTTGTTTTCTCTGGGCGGTACCAATATAATACTCGAAGGGGGCCCGTATATTACCTGATATATAAACAGCTTGAACCTCAAGCATTCCAAAATCAGTTACAAGCCCACGGTTATCGTAGCCCACCAGTACGAGGTCGATATGACCTGCGGTTTTTCCGCTTTTATCAGTGAGATTTACCTCAGCAACTGATGTCCAAAGCATTCCCTTCTCAAAAAAGAAATCCGCAGCATTCTCAGCTATGATCCATCTTTCGCGAAATCGGACAGGGCACGTTATTACGGCGTCTCCATTGTGATATATGCTGCAAACCCCAAGAGGGTTCTTTGCCTTGTCTTTGGTACAAGAGGGCACCCTATTATTAAAAGGGCATAACTTGTTGTGCCTGAATCGTTTGGCTTCTTTTGTAAAGTTGCTGATTGGGAATCCGAACACTTCTGCCAAAGGATGCCCTGGCATATTTGATTTCTGTTTTTTCTTTGCCTTTTTTGCCATAAATTAGTTCCCCGCACACTTCACGCTATTATCTTATCCTCAATCAATTCGTGTATCATTTCCGATATTCCCTTCTGGCTCGGCTCAATGTTCTTACTTTCTTTCGCTGCCAGAACAACGCTCTGAATGCGATGGACTTTCGTTGGCGAGCCGCTCTGCCCGCACCAGTTTAAGGTCGCTTCAACAGCGTCCAAATCCCATTGTTTCATCAGTAAGCCTGCCTCTATATATTTGCCGCATTTGTGCTCTGTTAATTCTTTAATATCCGCATCGTCGGCCTCCGGATTTTCAGCTGTGATTTTTTGCTCGACCTCAATAGGCGTAAGAGCCTTTTTATATTTCATCATCTTTTTTGCTGCTGCAACTCTCGGCTCATTTGCATCGCCGGTAACGGTAAGCAGCACCGGCAGCTCGGCCTTGACCTGCTGCCAGCCGTTTCCGATATTTCGCCGGGCGGTTATTTTCTTGCTGTTCAGTTCCGGCAGCTCTTCGACGTATGTGATTTGCGTAATGCCTAATTTCTCCGCCAATTGCGGCCCTACCTGTGCCGTATCGCCGTCAATCGCCTGCCTGCCGCAGAGAACGATATCGTAATCTACTTTTTTGACCGCACAGCTAAGGATATAGCTGGTTGCTAATGTATCGCTCGCGGCGCATCGCGGGTCGGTTATCAGGATTGCATCGTCGGCCCCGCGGAAAAGCGAATCGCGCAGAATCGAACTTGCCGCCGGCAGCCCCATCGTGATAACCGTTATATGCCCGCCGAATTGGTCCTTGATTTGCAGAGCCATCTCCAGCGCATTGAGGTCTTCCGGATTGAAGATGGCCGGCAGCGCAGAACGCTTGACCGTCCCGTCATCGTTCATCACATCGCCCGTAATCCTTTTGGTATCGGGAACCTGCTTAATCAGTACAACGCACTTATAACCCAACCGTTTTCTCCTTATCATGAGTTGTATTTATCAAAAAAATATCTCATTCGAGATATACTTTATAGTTCACCCTGAACTTGCCTGCACTGAGCTTTGTCGAAAAATCGAAGGTGCAGCGAAGTCGAGGTATCTGTTCCTGAATTCGATATTCCTTGTTCAATATTCCATATTCTCGATTTTTGTCTTTTCTGTATTCCGTCCTCTGTCCTCTGTTACGCTTCACAGTTTACCCTGAGCGTAGTCGAAGGGATACACGAACAACGCATTCTATCGGCTTTTCCCCCCAAGTCAAC
>JBAQFY010000083.1:0-3047 GCA_049287505.1 Sedimentisphaerales bacterium
ATCCCATATCCCTAATCGGCTCACTAATTAGTTCCTGTTGCGGATAGAGTATTTGTCATTCCCGCCCCGCATCGTGTGCGGGATAAACTCCAGCGGGAATCCAGCTTTTTCGCTCTGGACCCCCTGCTTTCGCAGGGGTGACATCGTCGGTTTTTGTTTTCCACAACAGATACTAATTAAAAAACCACCGGTAACTCATTCATTATGTTGTCTTTCTTACTACTCCAATTTCGGTGCCGTCGGCCGCGAGACGTTTTTTACCACCATCCTCACCCACCTGATAACGAACCCTGCTGCCTCGTGAACTTTTTGGATTCACCGGCAAAACATTACTTATATGTATCGGCTGCTCAACGTTAATTCGGCCTCCCTGCGGATTTTTGCGCGAAGGCCGAACGTGCTTTTTTACTATGTTGTGACCCTGAACCACTACGCGATTTTTCTCGGGTATCACACGCAGCACTCTGCCGGTGGCGCCCTTGTGGTCGCCAGCAATAATCTCGACCATATCACCTTTTTTTATATGTAAAGCCATTTTCAATCTCGTATCAAGTATTGCGTATTTGACTTCACGCAATACAAATCACGCACAACAGACGACTCTCATACTACCTCGCTGGCTAACGAAATAATTTTCATATAGTTTTTTTCGCGAAGCTCCCGAGCCACCGCACCAAAAATCCTGGTACCTATTGGATTGCCATCATTATCAATCATCACTGCAGCATTGCTATCGAACCTTACATAGCTGCCATCAGTGCGCTTTACGGGACTCTTGGTGCGAATTATAACACATTTATGCACTTTCTTGTCGTCCAGCTGGCAATTGGGCAGTGATTTTTTTATCGCAACACAGACAACATCTCCCACGCCGGCTACCGGCCGAGTAAACTTACCTCTGGAGCCGCCTTTACCAAGAACCTTTATACACAATGCCGACTTGACACCAGAATTGTCGGCTATATCCAACATTGTTTCCTGCTGAATCATTATCCCGTATCTCAACTCACACTTCAACTGCTCTTTGGACAACCCTGACAAGACGCCAGCTTTTGGTTTTACTGCGAGGCCTGCACTCTGTAATTTCAATGAGGTCACCAACACCGCTCTGATTGTGCTCGTCGTGAACACCGATTTTCGTCCTGCGTTTGATGTATTTGCCGTACTTTGGATGTTTGACCTTGAAGTCAATCCTAACTTTGACGCTTTTGTCGCCACTGTTGCTTATCACTACACCGGTTAAAGTTTTTAATTTTCGTTCCTGCATCTTTGATTTCCAACGCATCAATCATTTGCGAACAAAACGTTACCTGCTTTCCCGCATTATCGTTTTAATCCTTGCAATATCACGCCTTACGTTAATTACGGCTTTGGAGTTCTCAAGCTTTTCCGTAACCGCCTGTGAGCGCAAATCAAACAAATGCCTCTCAAGCTCTTCCAGTTTGCCCTCAAGTTCATCATGGCTCATCTCTCTATAATGTTGCGCTTTCATCTGAAGTTCTCCTCTTACAATGAATGCCTTCGCTTAACGAACCTGCACCGAATCGGCATTTTATAAGCGACCCTGACCAGTGCCTGCTTTGCCACCTCTTCACTTACTCCGCCGATCTCAAAGCAAACCTGCCCGGGCCTGACTCTGGCAACCCAAAATTCAGGCTCGCCTTTACCTTTGCCCATCCGCGTTTCCAGCGGCTTGGAACTTACCGGCTTATGCGGAAATATCCTGATATAGACCTTGCCTTCACGATGCAAAAAGTGAGTCGCTGCAACTCGGCCGGCCTCAATGTTCCTTGCGGTTATCCAGCTCGTCTCCAAAGCCTGTAAGCCGTATTCACCAAACGCCACAAAATTGCTTCTCGAGGCATTGCCCTTCATTTTGCCGCGTTGGCTTTTACGAAATTTAACTCTTTTTGGCATCATTGCCATTTGTTCAAACCTTTGTAAAATCCGTACCTAAAAAAGCACGTTCTTTCGCGGACAGACCGATTTTTCAACTTGCCTCAGTACCGCTTGACTTACCCTTGTCAGACCCCGCCTGTGGGTCAGCCACATTATTAGCTTCAGTGGCGCTTTTACCACCTTCGTGCCCACCTTTAGCTTTAACTCTGCCGCCGTCCCTCATCGCAGGGCTAATCCGCCTTGGTGGGCGACGGCGACGACGATGTTGACTTTGCAAAACTTCTTCACCGAATTTGCCTTTGTAAATCCAGGCTTTAACGCCGATTGCCCCGTATGTTGTCCTTGATGTCGCTACGGCGTAATCTACATTAGCATCCAGAGTATGCAGCGGAATACTGCCAAGCTTCTGCGTTTCCTTCCTGGCCATCTCCGAGCCTGCCAGCCGTCCTGAGCAGATAATCTTAACTCCTTTGGCGCCGGCGTTCATCGCCAATTCACAATACTGCTTCATCGTACGCCTGAACGATGCTCGCTTACTTAACTGTTCTGCAATCGCTTCAGCCACTAATGTAGCGTTGAGGTCCGGCTCTTTTATCTCGATGACATTGACACTTATCTTTCGACCTGTCATCTCCTCAAGCTCTTCCCGCAGCCTATCGACCTCACCACCCCTTGGGCCGATGACCACGCCGGGCCGAGCGCTGTGTAGTGTTACTTTTACCTCGTTGCGAGTCCGGATTATTTCAGTCTTTGCCACTGCACCTTTCGGCATACTACGATTAAATTTACTATCGACATACCGGCGAATCTTCTGGTCCTCGATAAGAAATTCACCGTAATTAGCCTTCGGAGCAAACCAGGTGCTCTGCCAGCCAAGTGTTATTCCTGTTCTAAAACCTATTGGCGACGTTTTCTGACCCATAATCTCGTATAAATCCTAAATCCGAATATCTTAAATCCGAAACAATCTGTTACTAAATCCGAATATCGAAATACGAAACAAATCCAAAATTCAAATGTTCAAATTTTCAAAACTTAATGTTTTGGTCATCCCTCGGCTTTGCTCGGGACAGATTTTGAATTTTAGTCGTTAGATATTGTTTCCACCGCAAGGTGTCCTCCGTAAGGAGTCCTTAGGACTGCGGAGA
>JBAQFY010000084.1:0-4423 GCA_049287505.1 Sedimentisphaerales bacterium
AATCAACCCTTTTTATGCAAAACAAACCCAATTTTCCAAAAAGTCAAATGAATGTAAATCCATATAATACAATGGAATATGAAAATATAAGTGATTGGACACTTGGTGAAAACAAACCCAAACAAACCCAATTTCACCTACCCTCAGGAGAGCCTGCCCTGCTTGCCCTCCGTCTTGTCCGTCGTCTTGTCCGTCGTCTTGTCCGCCGTCTTGTCCGCCGTCTTGTCCGCCGTAGCTTCAGCGAAGGCGGAAGCTTCAGCGAAGACGGAAGCCGGTTCCTTAGTAGCCGGTTCCTTAGTAGCCGGTTCCTTAGTAGCCTTGGCGAAGAAGGATGGCGAAGAAGGATGGCGAAGGAGGATGGCGAAGGAGGATGGCGAAGGAGGATGGCGAAGGAGGATAGCGAAGGGGGGAGCGCAGCCAAAGGGGGCCTCGCAATGACATTTTTGGGAGCTTTCCTGCAAAGAGTGGCTGCCCGGCCTGAGAAAAACGTTGGCACTATGAACTTATTTGCAATAAAATCGTATAGACTTACTTAAATCGTATTCTATTGTTGTCGAAGTATTAGTGTTTGTTACTGTTTTGTTTAACTCATGAATTGGAGGCCAAAATGCAGATTGGTAGCTTAAAACAGAAAAAAACTCGCTTCTGGCCCCTGCGTCGCCCGACGCAAGTCGGGGCAGCGGGACGTTACATTGTAATTTCAACTGTCTTTCTACTGTTATTTATCAGCCCCTTATCGGTCTTTGCGCAGGACCCGCAGAGCATTGCCGCCCTTCGCCAGATGGGTAAAGCCTTTGCTTCTATTGCCGAGAAAACCTCACCTGCCGTAGTCAGCCTCAAATCCGAAAGAACCATCACACGGGAGTACCAATCAACGCCGGATTGGCCGTTCGGCGACCCATTTTCTGACCCATTCGAATTTTTCTTCCGCCGCTCTCCTCAACAGCGCTCACCACAGCGCTCACCACAGCGCCAATACAGAGAGCCGCGAATAGCGCAGGGCTCCGGCTTTATCATATCAGCCGATGGTTATATGCTCACAAACAATCACATGGTCGAGGGAGCTGAAAAGGTCGAGGTCGAGCTCACAGACGGACGAAAGTTTACCGCCAAAGTTATCGGAACAGACCCGGATTCTGATATCGCCGTCGTAAAAATCGATGCCGGTAACCTGCCTTATCTCGAATTGGCCGACTCCGATACCATCGAAGTCGGCGAATGGGTCCTTGCAATTGGCAATCCGCTTGGCCTGAGCCACACCGTTACCGCCGGCATCGTAAGTGCAAAGGGCAGAAGTGGTTTCGGTCTGGCCGATTACGAAAACTTCATTCAGACCGATGCCGCGATAAATTTTGGAAATTCAGGCGGCCCTCTGATAAATCTTGACGGAAAAGTAGTAGGTATTAACACTGCCATTGCCGGCTCGACAGGCAATATCGGAATCGGCTTTGCAATACCCATAAATATGGCAAAACACGTCTATGAACAGCTTATTAAAAGCGGAACGGTGGAGAGGGGTTTTCTCGGAGTCAGCGTTGAGGACCTGACTCCCGAAAAGGCCCCCTATTTTGGCTTAAAGGAAGATGTCAAAGGAGTTCTTATTCCTGAGGTTACTGAGGGTTCCGCTGCCGACAAGGCGGGACTAAAACACAATGATGTCGTTCTCGAGCTTAACGGCAAGCCGGCAGAATCAAGAGATGCCTTTCGAAACCAAATCGCAATGCTCAAACCAGGTAGTCAGATTGATTTAGTCGTCTGGCGGGATGGAAAACGACAACCTCTTACCGTTAAACTTGGCAAGCGTCCAACAACGGAAGAGCTTACCGGTAATTTATCGCCGGAGACAATCAGTGAATTAGGTTTTACCGTAGAAGACCTGACGGACGAGCTGGCAGGGCGCTACGGCTATGAAGGTCAGGACGGAGTCATCGTCAGTAAGGTTGAGAGTGGCTCACAGGCTGAGCAGAAAGGCATAGCACCAGGGGCGCTGATTAAAGAAGTCAATCAGCAGAAAATCAGGAATACGCAAGAATTCAACGAGGCAATAAAGAAGGCCAGGAAAGAAGGCGGCGCTCTGCTGTTGGTTAAGCGAGGCCGCTACACATTTTTTGTCCCTATGAAACTGTCCGAAAAATAGAAATATACACAACCTCTTTTGTATTAACCCTTTAGCCCTGCTCTAAGCGGGGCTTTTTATTTGTATCGGGATACATTCCTACACAGGGCAGATGATGGAGAACGCAGGACAGGTGAATAGGAGAACAGAGATTAGGAGTTCAGAACCCGCCATAAGCGGGGCTCCGCTATCGCTTTGACTTTCGCCTTGCTCCAGTTTGCAATTACCAATCTTATATGAGGGAGCTAAAAAAGCATACAAATCAAGAGATTTCGCTTGACGGGAAAGTGGATAATTGATATAGATATAGTTTGGTGAAGCTTGTGCTCGTAGAAGAGCCTGCTATGAATTAGCCGAAGCCCTGAGCGTAGCCGAAGGGTCGAATGGGCAGGTGTGTGTGAATCTTTGGTCTTCCAGCGGCTACGTTTTTGTGGTTTTTTGATAGAGGAGGAGTTATTATGCAAGACCAGGACACAGAGTTAGTTGTAATGGCGACTTTGTGCTTTAGAGGAGGGATTTTCACATTTCAATGAGAATTTCATATTTTGAAAACAACGAATGTTTTGGTATGTGGCCAAAGCATAATCCATAATTGTTTTAATTTTTTTACAGGAGGAATATTATGTGCAGGAAATTGATTTATCTAATCTTATTTTTGTCGGTCTTGGGGATAGCTGAGGGACAGGTCCGGGAGTGGGACCGTGCTGCTTACTGGGACGGTCGATATCCATCGGCCTGGGGTGGAGGTGGCGAGGGCATGCGAGACGCTTTACAAGCTGCCGGCTACAAGATTCTCAATGCGGACCAGCTCAAGACGTGGATGGATGGTCACATCGCCGACAAAGCGTTAAGCGTAGTCGTGTTCTGTCGGGACGTCGTGCCGGACACTGTTGCAGAGTCGATGTCAAATACATGCACGCTTCGTAAATATCTGGATGCAGGCGGCAAGGTTGTGTGGTATTCGGATTGGCCTATTTACTACCAGGGCAGCTCGGATGGTAGCATGGTCACGTGGGGTGGTGCCGGTGCGACCAGCGTATTGGGATTTAATGCCTCCAGCGGGCCGAATGACACCTACGACGAAGTAGTTTTTACCGATGAAGGAATTGCCTGGGGATTGACACAAACGTGGCAATCGCAGCGGTCAACATCTATTACTATTACTGAAAATCTTACACCTTTGGCAACAATTAGCAGCGGAAGTGCAGCGGCGTGGGCGAAGCATTATCTGCCGGGTGATAAGTATCGAGGATTTGTTCGGATATTTGACCGCACAGGTGCGCCCGACAATGCCGATGACATTATACGTATCGCAGAATACATGGCCACGAAGTCGGGAAATCCCAGTCCCGCCGATGGCGGCATACATCCGGACACATGGGTATCCATTAGCTGGGGGCCGGGTGCTTATGCAGCCTCGCACGATGTGTACTTTAGCGATAATTTCGACGCTGTGAATGACGGCACCGCCGAGGCTTTCTATGGCAATCAGCCTTCGACTTATTTTACTGTTGGCTTTCCCGGATTTCCTTATCCGGACGGCCTTGTTCCAGGCACAACCTACTATTGGCGGATAGATGATGTTGAGCAAGACGGCGTTACGAAACACAGAGGTAGTATCTGGAGCTTTATGATTCCACCCAAGACTGCCTATGCACCCAAGCCGGCTGATGGTGCCGAGCTTGTAGCCCCGGATGTGAAGCTTAGCTGGGCGGGAGGTTTCGGTTCGAAATTACACTATGTCTATTTCGGTGATAATTTTGACGATGTGAACAACGCAGCCGGAGGACCTCCTGCAGGAGCTGCGACCTATACTCCTCCCGGCCCGCTTAAATTGGCTAAGACTTACTACTGGCGGGTCGATGAGTTTGATATTATGAAAACGTATAAAGGTGACGTCTGGAGCTTTACTACTCAGGGTGCAGTCGGGAGCCCGAACCCGTCAAATGGTGCTGTGGATGTAAAGCAGACACAAATTCTTACCTGGTCGCCGGGAGATTATGCAGCTTCGCATCAATTATACTTCGGTACGGATAAAGAGGTCGTGCGCAAAGCCAATACCAGTTCGCCGGAGTATAAAGGTACCAGAAACCTCGGTTCCGAGAGCTATGACCCCGGAAAACTCCAGTGGGATACCACTTACTATTGGCGTATTGATGAGGTCGATAACGCCAATCCCGACAGTCCGTGGACAGGCCCTCTCTGGAGCTTTACGACAGCCAACTTCCTTATCGTGGACGACTTTGAGGACTACGACGTTGGCAACAATGAGATATGGTGGGCATGGAAAGATGGGCTTGGCTATGC
>JBAQFY010000085.1:0-32456 GCA_049287505.1 Sedimentisphaerales bacterium
GCGCAAGGCTAACCTCGCCAACATCCCTGCGATGCTTTTCAGCACGGGTGTTTGCGTGGTGCTGCTTCTGCTGATAAGACTGGAAATCCTAAAGCTCGGCTGGAGCTGGCTGATAGTCATCGGGACGGGGATAACATCCGTTCTGGGCTATCTGTTGGGTCCGATTATGATAAGACGTCAAATCGCTCAGAAGCCCCGCACCAATTGAATCCGAGCCTGGTGGCAAATCAGGTGTAGGGATTGGTCTTTCGCTGGTGGACAATTGGTGCGGGGTGAGAGAACACACCTCGGGCAGCACCAATTTTCGTTCCTCCGGTGTGTTCCATCCTTCTACTTGCAACTACCGCCCAATCACGGAAATTGGTGCTGCCTGCTTTACTATCCAAATTTGAAGGTCATATTTCTGTAACTAACGACTTGCCCCCGACAGTCGCAATCGGGGGCTTGCTAACGGTCGTTCCTTATCGCAGTGTTGGAAATATAGTACTACCATGTTAAAACTGGTACAACAAGACCTTGGTGTTTCGTTTATACTCACGTGTGTATGTATTTGTGTTTGCCTGTGAAATTCGTTATCATAGCGATGGTAGGAGTCGTAGTAATTTGATTTGGTTCTCCGAAATGGCAATTTTAGATTTATCTAATAATGAGGATACATGTTATGCTTATGCACAATGCACGAGTTGTTCTTCTTGCTGTTTTTTTGACCTTTTCCGTCCCGCGAACAGCATTGTCAATACCTGCTTTTCCGGGGGCTGAGGGGTTTGGCGCCGAGTCAGTTGGAGGTCGGGGAGGCAAGGTTCTTTTCGTAACAAATCTCAATGACAGCGGACCGGGCAGCTTACGTGCAGCGGTGGAAGCTGATGGCCCAAGAACGCTAATTTTTCGCGTATCCGGCACTATATCTCTGAAATCAATTTTGGTAATCGACGAACCGTATATTACCATAGCAGGCCAAACCTGCCCCGGTGACGGTATATGTTTAAAAGACAATGCCCTTATTATCTCAGCCGACCATGTAATTATCCGCTATATTCGGTGTCGTCCCGGAGATAATACAAAGGCCGAGTGCGATGCTCTTTCTATATCATCGGGTCAAAACATTATAGTTGACCACTGTTCAACAAGCTGGTCCGTTGATGAAACACTCTCCGCCTCAACAGGCGGTCAACTGGGTAATGTTACTGTTCAATGGTGTATTATTTCCGAAAGCCTGCATGATTCAATTCACCACAAGGGTCCTCACGGCTATGGCTCGTTAATCCGCGGGGGATGGGGTAATGGATATACCTTTGGCCATAATCTTTACGCTCATCATTATGCACGCCTGCCGCGTCCCGGCAATTACAATAACCGCAGTAAGGACCCGAATGGTTTGGCCCTCGATTTTAGAAACAATGTGATTTACAACTGGGCAGGTCGTGCAGCAGGGTATAATTCTGACGGTTCAAACAATACGAACAGCATTACCAAAATGAACTTTATTGGCAACTATTACAAAAGAGGCACCAATTCAAAAGGAAGCCTTGCTTTTTCAGAAAGTACCAAGTCTGCCAAAGCGTATTTTAGCGGCAATTGCATGAATGGCAGTCCCGACAGGGATGGCCAAGTCCATTATCCCGACGACCCGTGGTCTCTGGTAATCTTCAGTAATTTTTCACGAGAAGACTTAGAAGCTTATAAACAATCAAGCCCGATACCGGTTCCGCCGGTTCAAACAGATGATGCAATAACGGCTTATGAGCGGGTTCTGGCAGAGGCCGGTGCGACGCTCCCAAATCGTGACGCTGTGGACATCCGCATCGTGAACGACGTAAAAAACACAACGGGAAGAATCATAAATGACGAAGAAGAAGTCGGGGGCTGGCCTGAATTGAAATCCACCGAACCGCCTCGAGATTCCGACCAGGATGGCATGCCGGATGAATGGGAAAAACAATACGGATTCGATTATTATGACCCTGCTGATAAAAATGGCGATGCTAATGGGGATGGTTTATCGAATCTTGAAGAATACCTAAACGATACAGAACCGTAAGCTTCTTGAGATTAACGTCAATTCCCATAAAACTTCAAGTTTACGATATGCGAACCATTTCTTGGCGTGCCCCCGATTGTGAGGGACCCCGCAAGGCGGGAAACCCCTGTCGGGGGCGAGTCGTTAATCTGCTATCCCTTTGGCCCCCCAGAGTTCGTTATCTCCCTATGTACAAAATGCACAAAGTTGCCCGTATATCGGTTGCGTTTCTCGTTTCGGCTCTCGTATTCCGTTTTACGTTTAACGCAACCGATACGCTTCTGGCAACCGCAACCGAAATTTTCAAACGACATGCGAACTATTTGTTGGCGAGTCGTTAGGTCAGAGTCTTTTCACTGTCCTAAATCATGTGGGACATAGTCGCCTTCGTAAAATCTTACGCCATCTATCCAAAAATCACCAACTGCAAAACCTATGTGGAATGTAATGATAGCCGGACTGACGTCCGCAGTAAAAACAGGAGTTGTTATGCTATATTCTGCCCATTGGTCAGTCATTGTGATGACCTGGTCACCATATCCGGTCCATGGATCTTGTGCCAGTTCCGGCTTGAAACGGATATCCAGTGTACCTTCATTGCACTTGAGAAAGGCCGAAAGAGTGTATTTCTTGCCTGCCTCGAATACGTGTCCTGCGTGCTGCAGACCATTATCCCAGTCATTTGCGCCTGGTGCGGGAACCTCAACGTGTAGACAAGAGTCTCCCTCAATCGGAGCTTCGGGAACCGCTGCGTTCGCTAATACCTGGACCACTTCTATAGTAGCGTTATATGCGGACCACGGCTCAACAGTACCGTCCTCAAGGCCACCGTTAGCCAGTTTATTTCCGATATCGACTTGTACTTGTATGGGACGGCCGACCCGGATATCGTCAAAGTACATCTTACCTGAACCACCGGGCTGTGGATTCTTCTTGTCGCCGAAACCAAGGGCAATCGTGTTGACATTGGCGAGGTTCACGCCCTGGTCTGCAAACGTCTGCAGGTCGATAATCCACTCAGTCCACTGCTCTACCAAAGCTGCATTCGGATTATCATGAGTGACCACAGCGTTGCCGTTGAGAGCAACATACATAGGCTCGGCGACATTACACGGGTCGCCGTGGAACCACAGTGATAACACTGTAACGCCTCCTTCTGTCCAGTCTCGTTTGTCACTCAACGTCAGCTCCGCTTCCGAATACTTAAATTTGCCCTGCAGGTTGTTGTCATAGTATAACGGCATCGCCTGATTGCCGCTGTGAACAATAGTTTCCTCGGTGTATGAATCTGTGGTTTCGTCGCCAACCATAGAGCCGGTTCCATTACCTGGATAGGGTGGTTCAGTTGGATGCGAAGCATAACCAATCCCGTCTTTCCATGCCCACCATATCTCGTTGTTACCAACGTCGTAGTCTTCAAAATCGTCCACAACAAAGTACTCTATAGTGGAAAAGCTCCAGAGGTCACCTTCCCAAGAAGGGGTGCTCGCAGCCTCATTGACCTCATTGACCTTCCAGTAATAAGTCTGTCCAAACTCAAGAGAGGCAGGCTTATAGTGGCTTTCGCTCACCGTATCGACAAGAGCCGTACCATTGATTACGGCCTCATTATCACTGCTGAAATAGACTTCGTGCAAGGCGGCTTCCCTCCCGTCACGCCAATCAAGGACGACATCCCGCTCTACACCTTTGCCTCTTGAAATCGGTTTGGGTTCTCTTGCCTGAACCGGAATGTAGAAGAACCGGACCTCACTCAAACCGTATTGGGGCAACAGTCCGCCCCAGTTGCTGCTGATGGTAAGCTTGACATACTTTGCCATCGCACCGGCCATATCGACGGTTGTATCATGGGTGTAATCAGCCGAGCCGGGAGCCCGGGCGAATTCAACATCACCCAGCGATGTCCAGTTAACGCCGTCTTCGGAGTACTCAACCGTAACGTCCTTCGCTCCAAGACCGAAAAGAGACTCAAGCAACTGATTCGAGTTCCAGGCCCACATTTCAAGGAGTTTGTAGGCCCTGTCGAACTCATACTGTATCCAGGTCGGCTGAGGGCCCATTGCACTGCTGAGCCACATATCCGTCGGTTCTGTTAAGTGCTGGTCACTGGCGTTGAGTCCGGAGCCATCGATGGTTTTCGCAGGCCCCATAGCTGCGGAGTTTGAACTGGAAGCCGTCGCTGTGATATTCGCGATTGGATAGGCATAAGGCTCGGCCGTAAAACGCCAGACGTCTCCCTTGAAGACGGTGGAATCCGGCGGCGCATTGACTTCATCGATACGCCAGTAGTAGGTCTGACTGAATTCGAGAAGCCCCTCAGGGTCGTACGTGGTTGCTTTCTGGCTCTTGCTGACCAGCACGTCCCGCGGATTGGTAATATCGGCATTATTGACATCATCAAAGACCTTGCCGAAGTACACGTTGTGCGTGTCGGCGAACGGGCCCGGTGCCCAGCTCAGTGCCGTATCGCGAGGTACGTCAACGGCGCCGTCTTCAGGAATGGGGTCCACAGCCGACAATATTTTTTTGAAAGCAGGCGGGACATAGTCGCCTTCGTAATATCGTACGCCATCTACCCAGAAATCGCCAGCTGTCATAGCTATGTGGAATGTGAATCCAGCTGGCATCACGTCCTCAGTAAAAACAGGAGTTGTTACACTATATTCTGCCCATTCTTCGGTTATAGTCATCATCTGCTCACCATATCCCGTCCATGGGTCTACTGACAGTTCCGGCTTCATATTGATTTGCAGTGTACCTTTTTTGGACTTTAGAAAGGCGGAAACAGTGTATTTCTTACCTTTTGCAAAAACTTCTCCCGAGGGTTGCAGACCAGAATCCCAGAAATTTGCGCCTGGCGCGGGAACCACAACATGGAGACAATATCTTCCCTCAATCGGCTCTTCGGGAACTGCTGCGCCCACTAATGTTTCAACCACTTCTGTGGTAACGTTACCATACGTGCTCCACGGCGTAAGAACGCCGTCCTCGAAACCAGGGTTACCCAGCAGATTCTCAACTTCTTGTGCGTGGCTTGGACTGAATCCCATGAATCCTATCAACAAAACTGCTGTCAAACAGACTACTCGAGTTCTCATGATACTTACTCCTACAAAAAAGGTTACAATAGCAACGACTTTGCTTTGGCCACACACCAAAACACTCGTTGTCCTTAAAATATGAATTGTTAGTTGAAATGTGAAAACTGTACTCCAAAACACAAAGTTACTGTTACAACTAATTCTGTGTCTTGGGTAATAACTCCTCCTCTATTCGAAAAACTACAAAATCCTCGTGCCCCAGGGGGCCGGAACCCACTGATACACACATATACAAACCCAAAATCCACTAATTTTATTTATACCATATCATCCACTTTCCCGTCAAGGAAAATCTCCTGATTATGAAATTGTCAATACCGCTTTAACCTTAATTTCCAGAAGCATAAAAGGGATGACGTGTTAAATATTTATTAACAAGCCGCTAAGGGACGGTATCTGTTTTGAAGGTTGCGTATCTTTCTGTTTCGCCTTTTTGTACTACACGCGCTATTGTTTTCTTGCTATCTATGTCAAATCCAATATACTTGTCCATGAGAGTCTCCTGCAATAAAAGTTATTGTGGTTTTAATCAAACAACCACACATTGTAACCAACTTGCGAGGCTCCGTTTACATAGATTCTCGGCCAATATGTTCAAAATAACAATGAACAGTTGCCGGGGTCATCACTCAATTTCCGAAGGATAGGTGAAATGAGACCCTTGCTACAGCAATCGTTCGTCATTATCGTGTGTATCGCTGCATCTGTCGTGCCGGGATTGTGCCAGGGTGGGGCTGCGGTACGGTTGCCCGAAGGTGTGAGGGCTGTCTGGGACGTTGAGAAAGCATATCGCCAGTCAACGCCCACACGCGAGCGGATATGCATCAATGGTCTGTGGCGCTGGCAGCCGGCCGACGAGGACGCGAACGCCGTGCCCGCCGACAGGTGGGGCTACTTTAAGGTACCAGGGAGCTGGCCGGGAATCACCGATTATATGCAGAAAGACTGCCAGACAGTCCACGCCCATCCGAGATGGAAGGACCAGAATCTGCGCAGCATCACCTCAGCTTGGTACCAGCGGGAGGTTACCGTTCCCGCCGAATGGGTTGGCCAACGTATCACCGTCCACGTGGAGTACCTGAACTCCTACGCAACTGTCTATTTGGATGGTCGGGACATTGGAGCCATCGTCTTCCCGGGTGGCGAGCTCGACATCACGGCCGTCTGCCGCCCGGGCGCCAGGCACGTTCTCAGCATGTTTGTCGTAGCCATGCCGCTGAAGGCCGTCATGCTCTCGTACAGCGACACCGCCTCGGCCAGAGAGGTGAAGGGCTCGGTGGCACGTCGCGGCCTGTGCGGCGATGTGTACCTCGTCAGCACACCTATGGGCCCGCGCATCGCCGATGTGAAGGTGGACACATCGGTGCGCAAGTGGGAGATAACGTTCGACGCCGCGCTGGACGGCCTCGCCGCGGACGCACAGTACGCTCTTCGTGCCCAGATTACGGACGATGGCCGCAGCGTCGGGGAGTTCACGAGCAAGGCCTTCAAGGGGAACGACCTCAAGGATGGCCGAATCGCATTCACCGAGAAATGGAAGCCCGAGAGACTCTGGGACGTCCATACGCCTCAGAACACATACCACCTGAATCTATCACTGCTGGAGGCCGGCGGCAAGCCCCCGACAGTCGCAATCGGGGGCAAGGTGCTGGACGCCGGCCACCCCGTGCGTTTCGGGTTCCGCGAGTTCTGGATTGACGGCCGGGACTTCTTTCTGAACGGCACTCGTATCTTTTTGTCCTCAGTTCCGCTGGACAATGCCCAGATAGGGGCAGCGCTGGCGAACTACGGGGCAGCCCGGGAGAGCATGGAACGGCTCAAGAGCTTCGGGATAAATTTCGTTTACACGCACAACTACGGCTGCGAGCCAGGCTCACATCTGAGCTTCGCAGAGGTGCTGAATGCTGCCGACGATGCGGGAATGCTCATATCCCTTTCCCAGCCGCATTTTGCCCACTATGACTGGGAGACGCCCGATGCCGACAAGACAAACGGCTACGCGCGCCACGCAGAGTTCTATGTGCGGGTAGCGGAGAACCATCCATCGGTCGTATTCTACTCCATGAGCCACAACGCGACCGGATATAGCGAGGACATGAACCCGGACATGATAGATGGAATCCAGAATCCTCGCGACACGTGGTCTTTGAGAAACTCCAAGCGCGCTTCACGTGCCGAAGCAATCGTGACAAGACTGGACCCGGGCCGCATCGTTTATCACCACGCTTCGGGGAACCTGGGCCCCATGCACACGAGCAACTTCTACGCGAACTTCGCCCCCATCCAGGAGATGTCCGACTGGTTCGAACACTGGGCAACGGTGGGCGTCAAGCCGGTCTTCACGTGCGAGTACAGTGTGCCGTTTCCCTGGGACTGGACGATGTACCGCGGTTGGTACCAGGGCGAGAGGTCCTTCGGGAGCGCAAAGGTGCCGTGGGAGTTCTGCCTCGCCGAGTGGAATTCACAGTTCTTTGGAGACCGAGCCTTCGATATCAGCGAGATGGAGAAAACGAACTTGCGCTGGGAGGCGGAGCAGTTCCGGGCCGGCAGACTCTGGCACCGATGGGATTATCCCTACCCTGTAGGTTCGGACATCTTCGCCGAACGCCAGCCTGTATATGCAATGTACTTCACCGACAACTGGCGTGCTTTTCGCACGTGGGGGGTGTCGGCGAACTCCCCGTGGGACCACGGGCACTACTGGAAGCTGCGCAACGGCGTTGACAAGAGCCGCAAGGAGCTCCAGGTTGACTGGGAGAACCTGCAGCGACCGGGGCTCAGTCCAGACTACATCGAGCAGCGATACGAACGGGTGGACCTGGCCTTCGAGCACTCGGACTGGATTCCCACGGTCGCAGCACAGGCCCTGATTCGCAATAACCAGCCGCTGCTGGCCTACATCGGTGGCAAGCCGGCGGCCTTCACGAGCAAGGGCCATAACTTCCTGCTGGGCGAGACCATCGAGAAACAGCTTATCGTTATCAACAACTCCCGCGAAACCGTGAGAGCGAATTGCGAATGGTCGTTCGGCCTGCCCCAGACAGTCGCCGGCAAAAAGGAGGTCACCGTACCAACGGGGGAACAGCAGCGCATTCCTTTGCGTTTCGAACTGCCGGCCGCCTTGGCCCCCGGCAAGTATGAGCTCAGCGCGACCTTCAATTTCGGCAACGGCCAGACCCAGACGGATACCTTCTCGATTGACGTTATGCCGCGCCTAAAAGCCCCCCAGGTGGACGTGAAGATTGCGCTCTTCGACCCCAAAGGCCAGACCGGGAAGCTATTGGATAGGATGGGGATACGGTACCAGCCCGTGGATGCGAATGCTGACTTGTCGGCGTACGACACCCTCATCGTTGGCAAGTCCGCTCTGATGGTGGAGCATCCGGCGCCGGATATCACACGCGTGCGCGACGGCCTGAAGGTGCTGATGTTCGAGCAGACCTCGGATGTGCTGGAGAAGCGGTTCGGGTTCCGCGTGGCGGAATACGGCTTGCGGCGGGTCTTCAAGCGGGTGCCCAATCATCCGCTCCTGACCGGAATCGAGGCGGAGCACTTGCGCAACTGGCGCGGCGAGGCGACGGTCCTGCCCTCGCGCCTCAAGTACGAAATGCGGCCCCGTTACGGCCCAACGGTCAAGTGGTGCGACATCCCTGTCACGCGACTATGGCGGTGCGGCAATCGCGGAAACGTTGCCTCTGTCCTCATCGAGAAGCCCGCGCGGGGTGATTTTCTGCCGATACTCGACGGTGGCTACAGCCTCCAGTACAGCCCGCTGATGGAGTACCGCGAAGGCAAGGGAATGGTGCTCTTCTGCCAAATAGACATAACCGGGCGCACAGAAGATGACCCTGCGGGGGAAACGCTGGCCCGGAACATCCTCCAGTACATATCAGCCTGGCAACCGGCTCCGAGGCGGGAGGTCATCTACGTCGGCGATCCTGCAGGTAGGCAGCATTTCGAGTCCGCAGGTGTATCCATGACTTCCTACGATGCGGGGAAGCTGTCGGCCGACCAGGTCATCGTTGTCGGACCTGGCGGGGGGCAGCAGCTTGCGAGGGACGCCGCAGCCATAGCTGACTGGCTAAAAGGGGGCGGCAACCTGCTGGCGGTCAGGCTGGACGAGCAGGAAGTGAATGCTTTTCTGCCGCTGAAGGTCAGCATGAAGGAGGCCGAACATATCGCGGCCTATTTTGAACCGTTCGGTTTCAATTCCCTGCTGGCGGGGGTCGGGCCGGCAGATGTGCACAGCCGTGAGCCACGGAAACTGCCCCTCGTCCAGCCCCTCGGAGGGGCGGGGCTCGTCTCGGCAGGAGTTACGAGCATCGGTGATGGCGTCCTGGGCAGGGCGGAGAGCTCGAACGTCGTCTTCTGCCAGCTCGCGCCATGGCAGTTCGACCGCAAGGAGCTGCGCAACGTGAAGAGAACGTTCCGCCGTACGAGCTACCTCGTTACGCGTCTGTTGGCCAACATGGGAGCGACCGGGTCAACGCCTCTTCTGGAGCGCTTCCACAGCCCCGTGGACGCGTCCAGGGCCGAGAAGCGGTGGTTGGACGGCCTCTACATGGATGTGCCGGAAGAGTGGGACGACCCTTACCGATTCTTCCGTTGGTAGCCCCTAATTGACCAAATCTACCACATCAACACCGTTAGATAAGAAAAATATGAATTTATCTAACGGGATTAACTCTGCAATCTTAACTTCTACCTAAACCAGACTTACTGTGTTGCCTGGGGTGCATACGGACGAATATCATCGAAGGACATCAAACCTGAACCACCGGCTACTGGATTCTTCTTATTACCCAGACCAAGGGCAATCGTATTGACATTGGCAAGGTTCACCCCGTTAGAAATTGCTTCTCATAGTGGACTGTCAGGCTTTCAGCGCCGATTTCTAACGGGGTTCACACCCTGGTTTGCAAACGCCATAGGTCCAGAATTGTTGACGGTTCTTTAAGCTGAACATCATCAGATTTAATGGGCGTATCCTTTTGAACGGACTGGGTGACCTTCGCACCTTTCGCCAAACCAAGCGGCGGCGGCTGGATAAACGGCAGAGGGGACGACTCAAACCACTCTTTAAACTCCGATTCGGGATTCCAGCATCCAGTTTCGATACCAGCTTCGACAACGACAAACAAGCATCGTTTTACGTTTAAGGTTGTCGATGCTCGTATCGATGCTCGCCGTGGAAACTCGAGACTCGGCACCATCCCGCCGACGGTTCAGCGCTTTGCTAAGTTCTATTGTCAGGAACGTTAGAAATCTCTGGAGAAGAGTTAGTCCTTTCAAATTCAAGTATATCCTCAGTCTCTATACCTTCCCGTTTCAGAGATTCGGCGCCCTCCTGCCGAACCGCTGGCTCGTCGCGGCTGGCCTTCAGCATTTCAGCGACTTCGTCATACTCCATGGGCTGCAGCAGCAGTTTCGGTTCGATTTGATAAATCCTAATAAACCTGTCCGGCAGAAGATGCGACCCATAAGAGTCCTTTTCTTCCAGTACCGATTCGTCGAGGAATATTCCCAGAAACATCATACTTTTGAGCTGGACCAGGTTTGCAGCGGCGTGGTGTTCTTCTTCGTCTTCGGCCCACGTGAGTCTATAGGTTTTCTCCTGCGCACCTTTGGTTATGAATATCCGGACGTCTTCTCCACGCCAATTTCCGATGAGTTTCTCTTCAAATATCAAGTTACTATCACTATAGAAGGGTTTAAGCAGCCAACGGTCCGTGCTGAGAACTTTTTGCGTCTTGCCGTCGCAGAAGATCAGCACGGATCTTGCTCTTTCAGACCTGTCCGGCGGCCAGACGGGCCTGTTGTCAATTAAAGCCCGCAGCAGAACAATTTTGCCGTTTGGTGAAATAGAGAACCTTCCGCCTTCGCTGTGTTCCGGAAAACCAGAAAGTGAAAAAAGGGTACCCTTACTTTTGTTCTGAAGGTTCATGTATCTCAGGCTGAATATCCGGTCTGTGATGTTCAATACCTCCTCCTCATCATCGAGTCCGGTAATGTAGTACAGTTTTTCACCGGTTGACGACAGCGTATAGAATGCATTAATGTTGTTGGCGTCAGCGCGAGAATATTGCTCGATCTGCCCGCTGGTAATATCGACAGCGTGGAGCGTCGAATCTTCAGCCACAACAAAGATCTTCTTCGCGTCCGGCGACCAAAACATCCCATCCTGCATGAGCAGGTAATTGTTGTCCATCTTCAGGTCGAGCCTGAAGTACTTGCTTATATTGCCCTCAATTCGTACTGCAATCAGTGTGTCGCTATCCTTTAAGCAGGAAGCGACCCATTTGCCGTCAGGCGATACTACGGGGGTTCCTATTGAACCTACAAGATGCGCATAGGTTTTGCCGGTTGCTATGTCTATACTGCCTGTGTAGAAAAGGTCTTCTATCACACGCACGTAAAAAAGACGTTTGCAATCAGCCGACCATGACGGTCTAATGTGCATCATCGCTACACGTACCTCATCATCATCACCCATCCATTTCATAACTTGGAGAATCTTTCTTTCTTTGGCATCCGGCGTAACCATTATCAATTTGACATCAAAAGTCTTGGCATCCTCTTGTTCCTCCACGAGTTCCTCCATCAGTTCCAACATCAAAGATGGAAGCATTTTGTTTTCTTCGCTGAAGAGTTCTTGTGTGGTTGTCGGTGGCTTTGGCTGCTCAGATTTTCCCTTGGTTGTATTTCCAGAACCATTGCCTGCTGAGACAGTGGCATCAGGCTCAGAAGCTGGTATTACTTCAGGCGAAGGTTCTGGCTCTACCTTATAATAGGCAATCCACTTGCCGTCCGGCGACCATGCAGGGGCAGACAGGACCCCATCGGCCTTGACCTCATCCAACAGTGTACGCTCACCCGTTTGGATATCGTATGCGAAGATGGCAAATGTGTCTGGCTTCTCGCCGGGCGGTGTTACCAAAATGGCGATTTTGGAAGAGTCCGGTGACCACGCCGGAGGAGAGAGAACACATGCCAAAATATAAATTATCAAGCAGGAAAGTGCCGCCACAAAAGCTATCCATGCTTTTCTACAACCTACTATCTTGGCTTCTTGCGTATTCATTACTAAATCCTTTCAAAACTGAGAATACTATGAAACTTTTTATAAGAAAGATGGTTACAGTCACAACACAGAACACGACGCAAAGCAATCCTACAAGCATTAATAGCAATGCAACATAGAAGAACCACGCCGATTGAACTGGAAACCAAAGTGGTATACTGTTCAAAACGGCAAACAATATCCAAAACAAGATTGTCGAAGTACCCGTATGGCGGGCCAATCTTTTTCTTTCATTACATATTATTGACGTTGCCGGTAAAAGCAGGGAAACCAGTGCATTGCCAAATATAAGTCCACTCCACAAACGCCATGCAGGGCCGGGATCAAAAAGATGAAAACCGAATATGGGCATTGCCAACAGACACGCAATGTTCACGTATGCGATGCTTCGCGGTGGCAGGCCCTTCCTATAATGACGGCTCAGGAGCAAATAGATGAAACTAATGCCCATACCCATATATACTCCTGTGCACCTTTGACAAACGGGCAAGAGATGGTCTGTGATGACAAAAGACCTCGACGCATCTTGGTTACACAAAAACGAGAATATGTAACTTAAAACATTCATGAGTCATACCAGATAGGTTTGCGCGAGTAAACTGTTGGTTTATTGCTGAATGGATGGCGCAATCTACTAACAGCATACCTCGTTGCGATTCGTGTACCATGTTTGAGCAATGACCTGTACACCCTTTTGCGGCGCTTGTCTCGCACACTAAAAGGCCGTCTCAAATGATTCACAATTCTGTCCAAACTTATACCGAACAGTAACTTGAAATAGAGCTTCTCCAGTTGTTTAGCTGAAAAACGCTTGGTGCGCATAATCGGTGTGTGAAAATTGTAAGCTCTACGGTCAGCAACTTGTATTATTCCCCGCCTGTGGGCGTCCTCATACACCTGTGTCCCTGGATTTGGTGTCAACGGGATAAAGAAGCAGTAGTCCATGCCCATTTTATAGCGGTATCTTGACAGCTCATCAAGCGATTTCTTAGATTCGTCCCAGAGCCCAAAAATGACTGAACCTATGGTAAGAACATTCGGGTATTTCTTTCTGAATATCTCGAAAGCCCTGGTAGTGATGTAAGGTCCGTTTGAGTGCTTATTTAAGCCTTTAAGGCTTGGCTCATCCACTCTTTCGACTCCGATCATCACCTGACAAAGACCTGCATGAACGGCTTTCTCAAGAATCCCGAGTTCCTCGTCCCGGACGACGTAATCGGCTCTCAGCCAAGCGGTTTGGCGTACTTTGATATTGTGTTTCAGAAGGAGGCCGCAAAACCTGTCTGTCCACTCCGGGTCAACATTCCAGGTGGGGTCAACCCAGCCGAAAGTGTGTCTGTCAAAGTCACGAACAAGCCTCATGACTTCTTCCAGCGATCGTTCCGGGGACTTGCTGCGGTAATGAGGCTTTATGGTCTGCCCTTCTTCTGACGGTTGTCCCATGTGTTTCCAGAGACTGCAGAAGCTGCACTGGTCTGTACATCCACGACTATGTTCTATGGAAACCAGCCCCGGATGGTTTCTCGACCCTAAACCATATAAGTGCATCGGAACTTTAGACCAGGCAGGCATCGGCAGTGTGTCCATGTCTGCAACAGGTGAACGTACCGGGGAGCTTTTGATTTGACCATCCTGTCTATAGGATATTCCTTTGATGCTTCTGAGGGACCCCGCAAGGCGGGAACCCACATCACCGTCCTGTGAAATGGCACATAGTAGTTCAGAAAGGCCCTTCTCACCTTCTCCATGGACAATATAATCAATAAGGCCGGTTCCGAGGGTCTCTTGGGCTGCATAGCTAAAGAATAGGCCTCCTGCGACCACAACAGTGTCGGGATGTTGCTTTTTGACAAGATTCGCCAGCCGCATCGCCTCATGTGACGAGACTGTTTCCTCACCTACACAGACTACATCGGGCCAGTCGCATCTGAGTGTGGAAAGGAGTGTTTTCCAGCCAATTTTGCTTCCCGGGCAATCAATTATCTTGATAGACCAATCTGGATATGAGCTTTCAAGCTGCCCTGCAAGTGACATCAAACCCAAAGGCTGCCAAAAGGCGCTTGTCTCGCTGTTGAATGGCCAAACATATCTTGGCGTCTTGATGAACACTACTTTCATGCGTTAATCTCTTTGCAATTTCTTTAGATTTGGCATCACCTCTTCGAGCCGGAGTGCTGGCGGTAACTCACCCAGCATTGTCATAGCGAAAGTCACCGAGCTGAGTTGGTTGAGTGAACCGTGTGTGCTGGCAACCTTGCCTATCACGGAGTAAAATAGGCCGCTACCGTGCACCCATCCTTCTTTGAGGCATATAACAAGGTCAGGCGGTTTTTCTACTAATCCGTTAAAGGCCAGCCATACTCGCCGCAGTGGATCGGGGTAAGTGTGATTCAGCGTTGCTTCGAATATTGCCCTGTCGTCAATAAAACCATCTGAATCAACTCTTCCCTTCTGTCGCATTTGCTCAATGATGTCTGACAGCTCCAGTGGATCTCCGTACTCGACTTCGTAGCCAAACCTGCCTTGCTTCTTTCGAACCGTTGCCTTACCATCAGTCGTCTGCACCACCACATCCAATCCATCCACTGCTGTTCTATCTTTCGCCAGAGGATAACATGCCAGGGTTGTGCGTGGATCCGTCAGCAGTGCTGCTGCCACACCAGCAGGGTTGTCAGTGTAATACGCCGCATACGAAACTAATCCAAATTCGACCGTCACAACGTCATCACCTTTTTCCAGGTGATCTGTGAGACGGTAGCCACTTTCTTTAAGTAACCTCTTGAATGAAGCCCTTCCTTGTCCCGAGGCACTGTGTCCGTGGTCGGCAAGGAGGCTAATCTTCACTCTGCCCCTTCGCTCACGCACGATTTGTTCGCACCACTGATCTATCATCCGCAGATATTTCAGAATAGCTTCCTGTCCCCCTCGAGTGCCCAGCCCCGCGGTCGCCATTGAATAGACGATTCTCGTGTCCTTCTGGGCATTGCGAAACACATCTGTGATTTGTTGCAGTTCATGCCTGAAAACCATGTCGGGTTTGACATAGCTCAGAGCATCGAGCTTAAGAGAGCAGCGATAATCGAGGCTTTTTGCCCAGCTATCAGCTTGGCCGCTTAGATACAGGTCGTTGCCGCCTATTAAGCGGTTTCTCTTTCGGTCAAAATATTTGCTCTCGTACGCAATTGGCTTCTCGCCGCCGAATATCCGCTGAAAGGCAGGGTTTGTCATCCCAGGAAAGCACGTGACTACTCGACTCGGGTGGTGGAATAGCCGGAACCGGCCCTGTTGATAAAGCTCTTCTACCAGTTCGTAAGGTACGCCGTCGAGCGCAACGATAAAATGGGGCACCTCTTGCGATACCAACCTGTACGGGAGAACAACTTCGTTTGGTTCACCGAGTTGCTGACTGAAACGCAGTTCAACTTTTCTATCGGCAGAGTCGAATCGTTGCCGGTAGTCCGCCTGCCCGTCCCTATCTATGTCGAAGGAGATGGTTCGGCTTGAGTTACTCAGTGTATGGACGCGCATGGGTGGTTCGCGAAAACGGGGCACTACCCCACACCCAGTTAGCAGGGCGGCCAGTATCATCAACAAACCCGTCGTTGATTTCTTTTCCCACAGCTTCAATTGTCTCTCCTGTAGCTAATCATTCCCTCCACATTATGCTGAATAGACTATGAATCTGGTCGCTCAAGATACCGTAAAACACAAGGATTCGTACAAGTTAGAGGCTTGGCAGTGATACGTCTTCCTAAATACTTGCCATCTCAAGCTACGCCTCGAAGTCTGGCGACTTTCAAAATAGTATATCTCTTTAGAAAATGCAACTGTTAAAGTTCATAGATAGCGTCAAGTATTATGTGTAAGTTTTATTTTATGCCATCGAAGAAGTTGGCCGAAGACCGCTCTTTCTCGGCACCGAGGTACTCGTACCCTCAGAACGCCGTGGAGCGTGGCTAATCCTCGTTTGTAATAGCCGTTGCGGTAACCGCATCGTTTCGGCGTCCGCTGGTTCCAGCCGGCCTGTAAATGAGCGTCCATTTGCAGCTGAAGGACTTTCTCTGTAAATTCTATTACTAATCGCCGTACGGTTGGTCTATCCAGGCCCAAAATATTTCTTGCCTTTTTGTTGATTCAGATGTTAAAAAGAGCATAATAAATCTTTTATGCGTACGTACCTCATTGTCTTTCTTATAGGAAACAAGGTTACGTACCCAATTTTTTCGGTTTTGTCATCCGTCTTTCGCTCCGGCTCGCTACGCTCGCCTTCGCTCAAGATGGATAGGTTCTATACCTTTAACAAAACTTACACAAAACAATTTACACTAAGCAAAATTTGTTGATTTTTGACAAGGTTAGCTGCGTCTATTATTATGAATAGGCTCAGACTTCGTATGATGAGCTGTTAACCGATGGTGGATAGTGGATTATGTTATAGAAAATTATAATTATTAGGTGGCCATATCTGAAAGGTAGTTACATGGAAGAAACGATTAAACCAGACAAAAAGCTTTTTACAAAGACAGTTTGGGTTCTTTTGACAGTATCCGCTTTCATTTTGGCAGGTGTTTCCATTATACACCTCATAATTTACATCGCTGATGGGGACCCAAATGCACCGCCGGTCATTTGGCTGATTGCGGTCATTGTCGTTCTTGTAATGTGGTTTATAGTCTATCCGATTGCAATATTATGGATAAGAAATCTATCCTATTTGATTCAGGAGGACCGCATCACTATTCACAAGGGGATTCTCACCAAGACTCAACAAAATATTCCTTATCGTTCCATTACTGATTTTATATTGCAGCGGTCCTTATACGACCGGCTCTTGGGCATAGGCTCTATTAGGATACAAACAGCGGGTCAATCGCAGTCCGCCACCGGCTACGAAGGGAACATGGCGGGCCTTGTTGAATATGAGAAACTCCATAACGAGCTTAGAGAAAAGTTACGATTGCTGCATCCAATTTCTGAAGCTTTGACGACCAGTGAGCCTGTTGAAAAATCTATGGAGCAAATATTAGAACAGATGCTTCATGAATTGAAGGCAATCAGAAAGAATACTGAAAAATAAAGCTACCCTCTATCTGCTAAATCGTGTCTATGGGAAATGTCGGATAATGTAAGGTCTTGATTTTTCAAGGATTGAATGGTATGGTCTTTGTAAAATAAAAGCCTGGTATATCTTTTTTGTTCCACACGGGATTTGCTGTGGATACCAACTTTGGTTTTTTGACAGAAAGGAGAAATGAGATGCGGCGTTTAGCTTTTGTTTTGGTTCTGATGTGTATTTTGGCTCTGAGTTTTTGTATTGCAGCCGATGCGACCCAGCGGCCCGCCCAGATTAGGGTACTGCTGATTACCGGCGACGACGTCTCAGCGCATCTCTGGCGGGAGATGTCCGAGACCACACGGGAAGCGCTGGTGGCGTCAGGGAAATTCGACGTCAGGGTGTGCGAAGACCCGCTGATACTCGAATCGGAAACCGCACTGAAGGAGTACGATGTAATTGTGTTTACGATTTATAGCCAACGCAGGCCCGTGATTCCCGAGCAAGCCCAGGAGAACCTTCTTAACTTCGTCAAGAATGGAAAGGGTTTCTTCGTCCAGCACCTGGCCACCGCTTCGTTCCCCAAGTGGGAGGAATTCGGCAAGCTCTGCGGCCGGAAATGGGTAATGGGCACGTCGGGTCACGGCCCGCGAGGTGTCTTTGAGGCCAAGGTTGTCAACAAGGAGCATCCCATCACCGCAGAGATGAGCGACTTCAAGACCGACGACGAGCTGTACGCAAAGCTGCAGGGGACCGGCGATATCAATGTGCTGGTGGAGGCCTACTCCGATTGGAGTAAGAAGACCGAACCTCTGATCTTCACTTTGGGCTACGGCAAGGGTCGCACGGTCCACAACGCCTTCGGTCACGACCGCAAGGCCCTGATGAATCCGAATGTGCAGAGGATAATCGTCCGCGGCGTGGAGTGGGCAGCCACTGGAAAGGTTGAGTAATAAAGGTAGTCCGAAGGACTCCTTACGGAGTGCCGTCTCCCACATGAACCAGCGGCGATTCGCCTGACGTTCGGTCAAAAGGAACTGGCCGCCATGGGCGAAGACCTCTGCTACATCCTCGTTGAGGCTCTGGGCGAGAAGGGTACGCTTTGTTCTTTGGCTAACAGTCTGATTCGCTTCGATGTTGAGGGACCGACCGATATCGCGGCTTTTGGTAATGGCAACCCTCTTTTACTCGAACCATTTCAGGCGGACAGCCGAAAGCTGTTTTACAGTAAGTTGATGCTGATTGTTATATGGGAAAAGCCAATTAGGAAATAGTGTATGTTGCGAACGTGTGGAGTTGCCGTTACGGTGTTCGGATGCGGATGGGTTTTAATGGGACTTGAGATAGTGGGCGGCAGGATGCTCTCGCCGGATTTCGGCAGCGGAATTTGGGTTTGGGGTAGTGTAATCAGCGTTTTCCTGGCCGCTCTGAGCATAGGCTATTTTGTAGGTGGATTATTATCACAGCGTTTTCCTTATGGTTTCTGTCTTGCGCTGGTTATTATAATGGCGGCAATCTCTATTATACCAGTCGCAATTTGGCATCGGGCCACCAGTGGATGGCTTGCCGCTCTCGACTTGCATGAGCGTTGGGGCTCACTTTTTGCCACGATAGCTTTGTTTTTTGTCCCTATTATGTTGTTGGGGATTGTTTCACCTTATGCTGTTCGCCTGGTAACTCAGGATGTCGCGAGTGTCGGAACAAAAGCCGGCACATTATATGCCATATCCACAATAGGCAGTTTTCTCGGGTGTTTGCTTACTTCGTTCTATTTTATACTCTGGATGGGTATTCGGCAAATCCTGTTCTTTTCCGCGGGGGCATTATTGCTGATCGCCCTGTTTTTGTTGACAACATGGTATGCCCAAGGGATTAGGAAAAAGGAGGTTATCGCTCATGGTACTTAGATTTTTGATAATTATAATTTTCGTGGTTTCAGCCGGAGCCGTCTCTCAAGCCTCATCAGCCGAAGGAGAACAGGGGTGGTCTGTCCTCGGGCAAGATGATTATTCAGAGAATGAATACAAGGTGTTACTGGAAAAAGAAAGTTTGTATCATTACATTCGCGTAGTCGAAGATGGAGAAATACGGCGACTTCAGTTCCGGCGTTCCGGCAGCGATTATGAGGAATCGGTTATAAATATCCATCAGCCTCTGAAGTTTGAGATGTACTACTATACTCTTATGTTCGCCGGGTTTGCCCATAAACAGGACCCGAAGAGGATTCTGTTTATAGGGCTCGGTGGAGGAACCCTGTCGATGGCGATTCATCATTATTTTCCCAAGGTGCCGATTGATAATATCGAACTTGACCCTGATGTGGTTTCGGTTGCCAGGAAGTATTTCGGCTTCAAGGAAGATGGTCTTATGAAGGTTTATCTTCGCGATGGACGAGTGCAGGTGCAGCGATTATTGCGAGATAAGATGAAATACGACATCATATTCGTGGACACTTTCAGAGGAGGATATATTCCCTATCATTTAACAACGAAGGAATTTATGGAATGCCTTAAAGGGCTTTTAACTTCAGACGGTGTTGTTGTTAGTAATTTGCGGCCAGGTTTTGAGTCCTATCATTATCATCGGCGCACCTTCAATGCCGTCTTTCACAATCAGTACTCGTATGGTTCTGGTGGCAATGTTATCGTCATTGTTGATGCGCGGGAAAAGCCGCTAACTCAAAAAGACTTATTGGCTGCAGCCCGGCGGCTGCAAGAGGAGAAGCATTTCACCCTGGACCTTCCCGCTACTATTGAAGCCGGTGGAATGCAAAACGATTATGTGCTAAAAGGACCAATTCTCACAGACGATTATGCTCCGACCGATGTGCTTAGGGGCATACCGCGTGAATAAATCCGGTCAATTCAATCTTACTAAAGATTATCGAATTTCGAATGTAGAACATTGAACTTCTGCATTCCTTGTTCTCCACAGGACACCTTGCGGTGGATATTCATAATTCATTTTTTTAACTTAAAGCGCCGAGGAAGGATTCAAGTTTGCGTTTGCCGGTGGTGCAGACTTCATTTATGTGGGTATGTTTGACTTTCAGGTAAAGCAGGATATGGAAATTGTCCTGAAAGCCATTGCAGAATCGAATAATCGTAAACGTCCCTGGATAGTATGAGCATGATTGGTAATCAGCGAAGCCCGCCGTGGCTCGCTTGGCGCAGCCAAGTCGCGACAGGCAAGCCTTATTTTGATTTTGGCACTCGTCCCGTCCCGTCTTCGACGGGCGGGGCTCGTCGGTCGTCGATTGCTGTTTTGGCCTTTATCTGGTTGCCTTCGAGGATTACTTGCCCGACTTGCTCCTCGATACTAATGCCTACGGTTTGTCTTTGTGACTCGTCCGGTCGAGTGTCACGAATAATATTGTTCTTGAAGACCAGATTATTGGTCTGTCCTCGAATACAAATACCTGCTGCTTCTTCACCTGTTCCGTTGTTTTCGATGATATTTTCCTCCAGGTGATTGCGGTGGGCAGCCATTCCCAGCGTTTCATTACGGAAAAAGATTCCATCTTGACTATTCAAACGAACAATGTTGCGACGAAAAAGATTGTCGGAATCTTTGTGCCCGATGGAGATACCAAATCGTCCGTTACCTTCTAAAATATTATCCTCGAATAATCCGTGCCGAACCCGCCAACACAAAAATAGACCATCAGTTCCGTTACCGCGGGCGACACAATTGCGAATGCGCGGACGCTGGGAGCCGCTGCCAGGATGTATGCCGAGATAGGTATTATCCTCACAAGTACAGTCAACTACAGTAACATCGTTAGATTGCTGGAAGCTGATTCCATCCCCATTATAGTTTCGCACCACACAATCCTTGATGACCGTCCCAAAGGCTCGATATAGGAAAATGCCGGCACCTCGGCAGCCGTTCAAATGAACGTTGGAGTCTTTATTACCATCAATTATGAGATTTTCAACTCGCGTCCCTTCGATGTGATAGCCACTGACTACGGGGAAGACAGTTCCGGCTTTGGCTTTGTTGCTTACCATGCAGTCAGCCATCAGCGGCTTGTCAATTGAAAAGGTGTTATCGTTTGGGTTCCCGCCTTGCGGGGTCCCTCGCCCTGTGATGCGGGCAACGGTGGTATGGAATCCTCCTGAACCATCGTCCCAAATTGCAACGCCATAACCTACTTCAAAGCCAGTTGGGTCCTCCAATGTGATTTGCTGCTCACCGAAGTCGCCATCAAGGGCCAGAGGAGATACAGCCCCATTAGCTTTTCGTAAGACCGTTTTGCCTTTCCTGCCCATGACTGTCACATTGTTGCGCAGATGAAGTGAATCATACATCACGTATTCTCCCTCACTAATTTCAACTGTTCCGCCTCCAAGACCGGCAATATAATCGACCGCACCCTGCAATGCCCTGTTGTCGTTACCTATTATGTGAGCGTTATCTTTGGATTCCCGCCTTGCGGGGTCCCTCCCTACAGTTATTTTAGGCAATTCTTTCATTGCTGAGTGCATAGCTGTGGGTAGCTGTTGCTCATCCGGCTTAGGAGAGAAATCTTTTCGAGTTTCAAGGGCGTGTGAGATACCGGCGGCGCTGACGACAAAGTAAACAGCAGAGAGTGATAAAAAAAGAGTTGTTTTCATTGTGTTGACCTCCATTAATTGGCTTCCAATCCTACCAGCCGTGCTCCGGCAGACGTAATGCCGGATCTCGGCAGTACGCAGTATCCCTTACGGGAGTTTTTTCTACAGCTTACCAACCTTCGGCAATGATTTCAATTCCACAAAGCAGGGGGCTGGCTTGCCCCGCAGTCCCGTTAGGGATGGCCAAGTCCGTTACAGGAGTGAGAGTGACCTTTAAATCATCTTTTACGTTAATTCCTTTGAACTCCTTTACCACGGGTAGATTTGTCCCACCGGCTTCCTTCACGATATCGAAGGCTTCCAAGACCTGCTTGTCCTGAAGTGAGACATTGAAGAGACGCCGGCCAATCCCGCATTCTTCAGTCTCAGCAAAGTACAAGCGTACGGTATAAGGTCGAGGCTGCTCAAAAACACCCTTGATTTGCTTTTCCTGCCAGATGGGAATTTGGCCGATGTGCTTGTCGAAGGCATTAACTTTTGAGGTATTTTTGCCTGCTTGAAGGAACATACGGATGGAGACTTCCCGAAGCCCTGTTACACCCGAGGCGACTATCCAGTTATACTTGCCCTTTACGCGCGAGCTGTGATGGCGGAACCACCGGGGGTCTTCATAATATTTGGCTCGAACGGGAATGTCCGGCGACGGTCCCCCAATACTTGGAAACTCCAGCCACAACGTACCATTTTCAGCATAGCGGTTGCCTGGAGCGCCAAAATTGATCCCGACTTGCTTAACTGGAGTCACCGTATTCGGAGAGGCGTAGTAGTCAAAAGTCCAGTGCACTACTTCCGGCATAGGGACTAAGGCAAGTGATGCCTGATTCTGGTAGCTGCAGATACAGGTCCGTGTATAGTCCGGGGCGTTCAGCACTCCATCGGCGATAATCAAATTCGACGTACAGCCCGACTTAAACCCGCCGATGCTGGCCGTACCTTGCCCTCTGGTCAAATCGACAAAAGCCGCCGAAGCCGACCGAAACGTAAGCAGATTCTCGCTTGCAATTGCTGTGTTGCATCCATAGAAGCGAATCCACGTCCAGGGAACCATCTGGCCGGTCATCGGATGTTCGTGCATGACGGTCGTGCCGCTAAGCAGGTCAAGAACATTCGCCTCAGCAGCGGCAGAACCAGTGCCACCATTGTTCTGTGTTATTACCCAGTCGCGGTAGAGTATTGGTGGACCCTTGTAACTGTCGTCGGTGCTCCAGAGTACCTTGCCGTCCGAACCTCTATAAGCGGCCATGCCTTTGTCCACCTCATCTGGTGCCCGGTCCTTGGACCGGCTGCCCGCCTGAAGCAGAACATCATGCTCGGCTGAGTAGCCGAGCCATGTACCAAAAATATTCTCATTGGTTTTCCACAGCAAATCTCCTGTCCGGGCGTCTAATGCGTATAGCGTGCGTTCTTGCTTGAAGTCAAGCCCTCGACGTTTCAAGTAAGCCAGCTTGGCGGTGCTTATCCCGTCGATGCAGAAGACTTTGTTGGCTGCCATTGCTATAGCGTTGTGGCGGAAGGAGTATTCTGCGTCACGTTTCCAGAGAACCTTGCCGCTGTGCCGATTCATTGCAACGAGCATCTTGCTGCCGGAAGCATAGTCTGCATTGACTGTTATCCCCGGGATATTGTTCAGGTCGGCGGGTTCGGCGTTCTTGTTCACGCCAGGTTTCCCATCCCGGAGGACGACCAGATAAGGATTGAGAGTAAAACAACTGCTGTCAACCTTCTCGTTATGCCCTTCGATGGCCAGCACATTTGTTCCCTCACGCAAAAGACTACTGTGGTTGTCGATATTGAAATACTCCCAGCCTTTGCGTTCGTGCTTTTTTATATCCGAAGCCTTGGCTCCGTTACCGTTGAAGACGCCCACGCGGAGGGTCTCTTTGCCGTTGAGGTAAGCGATAAAGGCGTCATCGTACCTGATAACCAATCGCAACTCGTGGATATTGTCCGGTTCAGGTATGCTGAACGACTTGCGTATGTAAACAACCGAATAATGGCCTTTCATGTCATTCAGCATCGTTTTGTTATCATCGTCATTGTAGCCAAAACCTGCCGCTGAGGTTTTCCATGTTTCAGTGTTAAAATCCGGTTGTGTCCATGCTTTGTTTGGATGAGCACCTGCGAGGTATTGCCAATCGGCGCCTTTGTCAATAATGGGTTGTATGTTTTCGGGGAGCTTTTGCCGAAAGGCATCCTGCCCAGTGCGTCCCTGTTTGTCCGTTAGCGGAACGTTAATTGGTGAGGCAGTTGCAAGCAATAGGTCTTCCCAGACCGCGACTGTTCCCCATTGAGGTTTATCTTCGTGGGGCATCGAGAATTCCTTTTTAGTCGTGCCCGAAGCCGGGTCAAGCACGTGGATTTTGTCCCCATATACTACGTACACGGCGTCCGAAACAGAAACGTAGTTGCTTCCAATCTCGTTAGCACCCGGCTGATGACTGGTGTTGTCATAGTACTTGCCCAGGTCATTAAAATCTCTTTCCCACAGCAGCCGGCCTGTATAGACGTCAACCGCCCGGAGGATGTCCCGCCCTTCGATGAAAAGCCGCCCGCCGACCACCTGTGGAGATGGGCCGTGTCCGTGACGCGGCAATATCTTGTCATTAGAAGGACCGCCGAACCACAGAAGTCCGAGTGGGGCCTTTACTCTCTTGTCTTTAGACATCACAGTATTGGCGGAATCGCCGTACTGATGGGTCCAATCAGCCGAATCAGTTAGTGGGCCGGCTCGGGTCAACATAATAAAATCACCCGAACTTGTAATCTTGGAGCCAGGCAGTTTTGAATCGAGGAACAGCCTCATAATTTTAGTATGCTTACTTTGTTGGGCCAAAAAGCAGGCTGTACCGCCATAAGGGCGCAGCGAATGAAAAACACGCTCAACGAAGATACTGTCTTTCTTGAAACTGGTAATTTCCAGGTCTTCTGATACGACCAGATTAGCCATATAGGGGGGAAGCTGCATCGTCGTTATATCGCCAACATGAACGGCGACTCGAGTTCCATACAGTCCTGCCTCATCAAGTTTCCGGCGTATTGCTTCGACCTTCCCTGCGTCCGAATCGAGCGCAACAATGTGTAGTTCTGATTGACTCACTAACTGAAAGAGAAGTTCGCCGTTGCCAAGGCCAAGCAACAGGCAGTATCCGTCTTGCCGATAGGCATCCTGTGGTCTTTCGTCTGTCATTTCCAGTATTTGCTTGACCTTGTCGTTCCATTGACGGGAGCCGGCCGGTCCGTCTTTGCCGGATTTGATTTCCAGTGCGTAACGTTTTGGCTCGGTTTTCTTGTCTGCGAAACAGTAGAGACTGCCCTGGAGAGTAATCACAAAAAGCTTGCCGTCCGCGGCCAGCATGTTCCACGCTTCGCCATCTACTTTCGCTTGCCAGGAGACCTTGGGTTGACCATTGTTCGGAGGAATATCAATGGCCATAATAATACCTTCCTCACCACTGCCGTACAAACGTGAGCCGGCTTTCAAGTGGATTTTCTGAAAGGAGTCCCCAGGACTGCTAAGCTCAGAAGGGACTTTTATCTGCCACAATGCCTTTGCTTTTTTGGCCCCTGGCTCAAGATTGTAAGCCATAATCGTATTATATCTTTTGCCGATGATAACTTCGTTTGCTATTACAGATGCGGGCGCTCTGGAGATTCCAATGCCGTCGGAGAGTCTGTATATGGCCCCACGGTTGAAGAAATGGTGCCCACAAGCCATGACCTCGCACGCACCGGTTTTGCCATACTTGTTCAAGTGATAGTATAGAAACTGTCCTGTCTCGCGGTCGTAAGCAGCAGGTACGGAACGACCGCCTGATACCAGCAGCTTGTCCTGGGTAGCAACTAAATAACCCTGCGGCGCCACACCGGCAAAGGCCGGACTTTTATGTGGCTGCAGGAGATAAGTCGAACCGCTGCCGCTGTTGGTCCAGATGGTATCTCCGGTCTCGGCATCGATTGCGTAGATAAAGGTGCCCATAAAAGGCCAAATGCTGGCTGCGAAGTATATCTTCCCCTCATACAAAACCGGGCCGCCTCGCATGGGCCACATGCTAATCAGCCGGTCGTTGCCGAGCACCTTGTTCTGGGCAGGACCGCCGAGAAGCTTCCGGATAAGAGAACCGTTTTTGGCATTCAGGCAATAGAGGTATCCATCATCGCAGGCAAAATAGAGCTTGTCCTTATACACTACCGGCGCAAAACGCACCGGGCCATCGGTGTAGAAACGCCACTTCTCGAACCCTGTCTCTGTGTCATAGGCGGTTACACGGTCGCAGACCATCGAGCCAACGAAAATAGTCTTTCCCGCAACAACGGGTTCGTAAGAGGCGTCAAACTGTAGCCTATCCTGACTTCTTGGCCAGGCGGGTTTTGGAGGGGCCAGCTCACGAACCCACTGTAGATGAATCTGTGCCGGCAGCTCCTCGGGCGATGCCGCGCAACGTCCGGCATCGTATCGCCACATAGGCCAATCGTGTCCATTCACAATAGTTGGGAAAAAGAATGCCGGAAGAAGCCAACAGCCCATAAGAATCAGCAAACAAAGATGCCCGCTGCGACGCATCGAGGCGAGCCGGTTGACCCCGTTGGAAATTCGGGAACCCAAAATGAGCGAGGAAAAGGCAATATTTCTCCCGAAGGGATGCCCTTTGGTTACAGCGGGGTTGATGTGTCCCCTTTCATAATTACACATACGCAGTTTGACAATCCTACTAAAGTTCCTGATTTTATTAGGTTACCAAATCCATCCCAAACTTTCAACTGATTTTTGCCTGCTGCGACGCCCGCCGTGTCGGAGCACTGGCGAGACAGGCACTCCCGTAAGGGAGTATGCTATAAGGCTTGCTTTCAGGTTACAGCTTTGATATACTTAGAACGTTAAAAGGCTTAGCAGTATTATATCTGAACCGCCGAAGGTAAATGTAAATCTGGACTTTCAGTGCCCGAACGCTTGTCTGTAAAGGTCGAATGGAGGTAGAAGTTCCATGCTATTAAATCAATCTGTCAGAACCGGCTTGCCACATAGCATTGTCAAAGTCTGCCTTATGCTACGTGGCTTGCTGCTATTCATGATTCTCACAAATTTGGCTATCACCCAGGCCGAAGAAATAACCTATGCTGAGCGCCTGGGGTGGCCGTCGGGAACAAAAGCTGTTATTTTCCATGTGGACGACGTAGGTATGTCGCACAATTCTAACATGGGTGCAATCAAGGCCGTTGAAGAAGGTATCGCCACCTCATTGAGCATCATGATGCCGTGCTCCTGGGTACCGGAGTATGCAGCTCATCTGAAAGCCCATCCAGACATTGACGCCGGATTACACCTTACACTCACGTCAGAATGGAAGAATTATCGATGGGGACCTATCGCCGGCAAACCGGCTGTGCCGGGACTTGTGGACTTGGATGGTTACCTATGGCACAACGTTTCCGATGTCGCCGCTCATGCTACTGCCGATGAAGTCGAAACCGAGATTCGTGCCCAAATCGACAAGGCCCTGTCTATGGGAATCGACCCTACGCACTTGGATGCACACATGGGAACCTGTTTCCATCCACAATTTATTGACCGCTATGTGAGGGTAGGGGTAGAAAAGAAAATACCGGTCCTTATGTTTGGGGGGCACATGCAGCATATTGGTGATGAAGTCGGTTCCCTTAGACCACTGGTACTTTCCATTGCGGAGAAATTATGGCAGGCTGGTCTTCCGGTTCTTGATGACCTTGTAACTCAACCAACAAGGGCAGAGGATTATGAGAAGAAAAAGGCCGAGCTGATTCAATTGCTGCGTGATATGAAACCAGGTATCACCCAGATTATTGTTCACTGTACTGTACAGACAGAGGTATTCTCACACATTTCCGGTTCGGGTCCGAATCGTGAGGCTGAGCTTCGTTTACTGACCGACGCCGACATAAAAGCGTTCATCGAAAGTGAAGGAATTATTCTAACTACGTGGCGCGAATTGAAAAAACGACGGGCTCTTACTCAGAGGCCATTGGTGACAGTGGCAGACCTGAACGTGGCCGAATCTCAAACCGTGCAGCTTCACGATGGCTCGCTCGTCTCGGCGAAGTCCCGAGACGCAGCCGGGCAGGCAACTGTCAAGCTGCTCGAAATAAAGGAAATGCGAGATAATGTTTGCGATGCTGTTCGCCGAGCAGAGGTGCAGGTTGAAGTCAATGGCCAGACTGTTTCGCTCGTCTCGTCAACATACCACTTGCCTATTACTGTAGCTGGCGTACAAATCGACTGCCCAGTTACAAAAGGTTATCTGCATAGAAGCAGTAAAGAGAACGCCTGGGGACTGACCAAAGACGCAAGGCTAAGACTCTGGCCTGCCGGCTCACCGTGGATAAAACCGGGTACTTTTGTCTATCCTGTCAAACAGCGGTGGTTTGCCTCCGACACACAAATGGCTAATGTACCGGTCTTCGTGGACGGCGGGGAAGTCCCCGGCAACAAAAATATCTACTATCATTATGGGTTGGACTTTGGCGGCGCCGAGGGTTTGGTTGATGTGATTGCCGCCACAGATGGATTGGTGGTTTCAGCGGGATTGGAGAAACTGCCCGATTATGAAGATTCTCCTGTTGCGCCCCGCTACGATGTGATTTATATGGTGGACGACCGAGGTTGGTTCTATCGGTACAGTCACTTATATGAAATTGATAGTTCTGTAAAGCCGGGAGTGCACGTTAAAATGGGCCAGAAGATTGGCATTCTGGGAAAGGAAGGCGGCAGTGGCGGATGGTCTCATTTACATTTCGACATCAACAGCAAACAACCATCCGGCTTGTGGGGTATCCAAAATGGCTATGCCTTTATCTGGGAAGCGTACTCCACAGGATGCCTTGCGGCACAACGTGAATACCAGCCTGAGATAATCGCCGTGGCGCGGCCTCATCATTTGGCCTGGACCGGCGAAACAGTTGAGCTTGATGCCGCTCGTTCCTGGAGCCGACATGGTACAATCAAGCAATTTGAATGGACGTTCTGTGATGGGACTTTAGCTACCGGCCCGAAAGTTCGACGCACTTATCACAAAGCGGGGGAATATAACGAAATCTTAAAAATCACTGATTCATCCGGTAACGTTGACTATGATTTTGCTGTTGTCCAGATAATCGACAAGAACCATCCTGACCAGCTACCACCTACTATTCACGCGGCTTATTACCCTACTTTCGATATTAAGCCCGGCGATGAAATCACCTTTAAGGTGCGCTCTTTCCGCAATACGTTCGGCAGTGAGGTCTGGAACTTCGGTGACGGCAGTCCGGAAGTAACCGTACAATCAGACGGCAACATTCAAGTACACAATCCAAAGGGTTATGCCGTCACTGCACATCGGTACAAGAAACCCGGACATTATATAGCTACCGTAAGACGCAGCAACAAATATGGTCACGAGGCTATCACGCATCTGCATATATATGTAGGTGATAGCAATTAGAATATGCAAATCAAGAACATAATAACAATAGCAATTATTGTACTGCCAATCATTGGCTCTCTGACAAAAGATGGGATTACTTACGGAGCAGGCAGTCTTGATAAATCGGTAGAGTTGTCTGCCGAGGTCCTTCGTGACAAGATTCGGGGCGGGCTTCTCGGGCAGCTGCTGGGTAATCTCAATGGCCTTGAACACGAGATGCAATATATCAACGAGCCTGGCAATGTCGAAGAATATACTCCGGCCCTTCCGGAAGGGGCCCGGACGGATGACGACACAGACTTGGAGTGGGTTTATATTGTGGCGATGCAGCGCCATAATACGCTTATGCTTCCGCCTCATCTGGTCGTGCAATTATGGAAGGAGCGAATCAACAAACGTATCTGGTGCTCGAATCAATATGCACGTCAACTGATGGACATCGGCTTTGAACCACCGCTAACAGGCAGCATTGTGTTTAATCCATGGGCCGACTTCAATATCTCAGGGCAATTCATTTGCGAGTCTTTTGGCCTGCTTGCTCCGGGGATGCCACAAACTGCGGCGAGAATTGGTTTGAATTACACCCGTGTTACTATTGATGACGAACCGGCCCAGACAACCCAGTTGTTCACGAGCATGATAGCTACGGCTTTTATAACAGACCAGATTGACAATATTCTTGAGGCTGGCCTTGAGGCTGTTGATGAGGGACCCCGCAAGGCGGGAACCCAAAACTGCGCTGTTCGACAAATCGTTACCGATGTTTGTCAGTGGCATCGCTTATATCCAAGTGACTGGCGTACTACCCGCCGGCTCGTCAAACAAAAGTATAGCCGCCATAACGGTGCGATGCGCGATAGAAACGGATATGAGCTGAATACCGCCTCGACTATTGCAGCCCTGCTTTACGGTGAGGGAGACTTTGTCAAAACCCTTATGACTGCGTTCAATTTCGGCTGGGATGCCGACAACAATGCAGCCACCGCCGGCACCATCATTGGTGTCATTAAGGGCTACCATTGGATGATGAAGCAGAGCTGGAAAATAGTTGACCGTTACTATAATACGACCCGGGAAGATATGCCGATGGATGAAACGATTAGCAGTTTTGCCGACCGGATTATTGACCTGGCTGAGCGGGTTATCACTGAACAGGGAGGACGAAGACAAGACATTAATGGCCAAATCGTTTATCACATACGCTTGGAAAAGCCAGCAAACATAGTCCCGTTATCCAACCTTACAGAGCAGATTGACCGCTTGCAGTTGGAAATGAAATCTGCCATCGAAACAACAATAGCAAATGAAAACGATGACCGAAAACTCGCTTTTGCCGCTTATTCCGCAATTTGCCTTGATTTAGCCCAAGACCTTAACCGAAAATACCCTGAACAATGGTCTAAAGCTCTGGAATCGCTAAACCGCTACCCTAAAGTAGTCCAAGTTCTGTTCTTTCACAGTCCTTTTCCTGCGGGTGACCAGCTTCGCAGAAAGGCTATCGCCGCCGGACTCAAGAAACCTCAAAGAAAGATTAAGATTTGGTAGATAAGGAGAATACAAATGAAAAGTGTTTCCATTTGTCTAATTGTTATGTATTGCTGTGTTATCGTTGTCTCCACGGGCTGCTCGCCATCTAATTTACAAGATAAGGAGTTAGCTTCTTTGGAGGCACGAGAGGATTTTTGCTGGCCTTCAGGAAAGCGGGCCGCCATTAGTCTGACTTTTGACGATGCCCGATTTAGCCAGATTGACCGCGGCCTTCCAATCCTAAATGAATACGGCGTCAAAGCCACTTTTTATGTTTTGGTTCGTCCTTTGGAAGAACGGCTGAGTGACTGGAAAAAAGCAGTTACTAACGGCCACGAAATAGGCAATCATTCGCTAACTCATCCCTGCTCAGGCAATTTTCCATTCGCACGTGAAAGGGCGTTGGAAAATTACACTCTTGAGAAGATGCGGTATGAACTCCAAGAGTCAAACAATATTATCGAGCGTTTGCTCGGTGTTAGGCCCGTTTCGTTCGCCTATCCCTGTGGACAGAAATATGTAGGGCGGGGACGAAATCTCAAAAGCTATATACCGCTTGTGGCGGAGGAATTTTTAACTGGACGCGGCTGGATGGACGAGTGGGCCAATGACCCAGCCTTTTGCGATATGGCACAACTGATGGGTGTAGAGCTGGATGGTAAGGATTTCGAGCAGGTGAAACAGTTGTTCGATAGAACGTTGGCAAATGGTGGATGGCTGGTTTTTTGTGGCCACGACATCGGCGAAGGAGGACGCCAGACCACCCTCTCGTCAACTCTCAGGGCCCTTTGTGAATATGCTCAGGACCCGGCCAATGGTTTGTGGCTCGATTCCGTAGAAGAGGTCGCCCGTTATATCCTGAAGCAACGCACCGGCACCTGTGCCAGCGTCACCTGTGTCGAGGCAAACACAGGTGCAGGCACGGGAGGTTGATTACTATGGTAAAAAAACAATTTTAATGCACACCTTACGAGGCTCTGGTCAAAATCCAATCCACATATTAGGTGTGTCCCAATTTTATGTCTGCTGTCCTATCTTCCAACCTCGGTGCTGTATTTGGGATTTAACCCGTATATTTCATAGAGATATCTAATTCAACAATGGTGGATGGTTTGGACGCAAATCGTGCTGAATATAAACAATCCGTCAGATTCGGCGCAAAATACCCCCAAACCCCCACCACTAAAAACATGATTTTGCCGACATCAACCTGATAACATAAATGGCCTTTCAAAAGCACGCAGCCGTCTAAAGACTTCCGAAAACAATTCTTTGAACGGATAACCCCCCGCAAGGTGTAATACTATTCGACGAACAGAGCACATCATCCTGGCTCCAATCTTAAGCAGCTTGAGCCGAATCGTATCAACCTGTGCATTCGACAACTCCGTATTAACCAATGCCTCTCTGCGAAGCGTATCCATCAGAATATATGCGGCAGATGACAATAACACACGAAACTGATTTGACACAAAATCGTGGCAGCTGGTCCGGTCGGCAAACAAGCCCAACTGCTGCTCCTTGATCCGGTTTTCCGCCTGGCCTCGCTGGCAATAAACCTCATCATAGAGATACTGTGGCTGACCAGGGAGATTCGTAACGACAAATCGGGTATTGGCTCCCTG
>JBAQFY010000086.1:0-5106 GCA_049287505.1 Sedimentisphaerales bacterium
CCGGTATGTCGGCGAGCAACCTTTTGGCATTGAAGGCGTATTCGCTGTCCGGCCACCTCCGAATTATTTCCCGGCAGTGGTCAACCATATTCTTGTACCCTAACTTGACACCCGGCAGCCTACCCATCTTTCTTTCAGTCAAAGCCATCTCAAAGAGTCTTTGCGCCTGAATCTCCTCTATCTCGCTGAGCTTCTTAAATTCGGGCTTCGGTGGTGTAGCCGGAGTGGTCTGTTGCGCCGAAGTGGTTGTGGCCGGCGGCTCTTTATACTGCGGCTCGGCTCGTAATCTCTTGTCGTCCTCCTCCCACTGGTCATAAATGGTCTTTTGAGGCTCTTTAGGTCCCGAATCTGTGCCGGACCTAAAAAAAGTAATCAGGATAATAACACCCACAACTACTACGGCTATCCCTGCTATTTTCAGCCAAAATGTATTCATAATTATCCCGCCCCTTTTCCAATTGATAATTGATTATTGACTATCGGTCATTTATAATCGATTTTAGCGTTTAGTTTTGTTTTATCAATAGTAAATAATAAATCATCAATCGTAGATGTTTACAGGGCTAATAGAGGCAGTTTGCACGGTAAAGTCGGTTCGCAGAAGCGAGAACACAATGCTGATGAGCATAGATTTAGGCGAGATGGCCGACGACAGCAAAATAGGCGATAGTATAGCTATAAACGGGGGCTGTCTGACTATTACTAAGCTCGAAGGCAGCGTTGCCACTTTTGACCTAAGCGGCGAAACGTTGGCAAAATCAACTCTGGGCAAATTAAAACCCTCATCGCAGGTCAATGTCGAACGCGCTATCAAAGTCACAGACCGATTCGGCGGACACTTTGTCCAGGGCCATATCGATGGTACAGCAGCAATCAAAGCAATCGACAAACACGGCCAATTTGCCGATATGAAGTTTGCTGTCCCTGCCGAATTGCTCGACCAGATGGTCGTCAAAGGTTCGGTCGCCGTGGACGGAATTTCCTTGACGATAGCGAGTATAGACCAGAATAGCTTCAGCGTTGCTATAATACCCGAAACGCTGAACAAAACCACCCTAAGTAGAGTAAAAATTGGTGATGAGGTAAACATAGAAACTGATATAATTGTAAAGACGGTAAAAAAGCAGCTTGAGAAGATTTTGCCACAGAAGCAGCTCTTAACAGCCGAAAAATTAAAAGAACTGGGCTTTTAAACAGTTCACGACAAACAGCATAAGCCAGGCACTGCAAGCTAAACTCTATATTATGAAAGCTAACGGCAACAATTCGATAGCTGAGCAGCCGGTCATCGGCATAACGATGGGCGATGCCGCCGGTATCGGGCCGGAGATTATCGTCAAAGCGCTGATTGACCCGAATATCCGCCGGGCTGCAAAATTCGTTATCTTCGGTATGAACGAACAGCTTTGCTATGCCGCCGACGCCGCTGAGATTGAGCCTTTCTGGGGCCGACATCAGCACGAAAAAATCAGTCGCGAGTACCCGTATAAAGTCGTTGTTGCTGATTATGATGAGTATTCCGTTCCTACGTGGGTTAAAGGTCCGAGCAAATTGGCCGGTGAGGCATCCATAAGGTTTTGCCTCGATGCCATTGACGCTGCGCGAGATGGTATTATAGATGCCGTAGTAACCGCACCCGTCAGCAAGACAAGCTGGAAGTTAGCCGGCGCTGAATGGCCCGGCCACACCGAAATGCTTGCAGCTCGCTGCAAATCCAAACGAAAGGTGATGATGTTTATCGCAGGTCCGTTAAAAGTGGCGCTGGCGACAATTCACGAGGCACTGTTTGAAGTCAGGCATAAGTTCACCATCGGCTGTGTCTTCGAGCCGATAGATTTATTAGATACGGCATTGAAAGAATATTTTCACATTGACAATCCCAAGATTGGCGTTGCCGCGCTAAATCCACACGCCGGCGAGGGCGGTCAATTCGGAGACGAAGAGCAGCGCATAATATCACCGGCTATTTTATTGGCACAGCACCAGGGTATAAACTGTCTCGGCCCATTCCCGGCCGACACACTCTTTTTGCGCGCCGTCCAGGGCGAATTCGACGGCGTCGTCGCAATGTATCACGACCAGGGTATGATTCCTGTAAAGCTGCTCAATTTCGAGCAGGCGGTAAATGTAACCATCGGAATACCGATTATAAGAACATCACCTGCTCACGGAACGGCCTTTGATATTGCAGGCCAAAACATCGCCGATCCGACCGGTATGAAGTCAGCCATTACCACTGCAATACAAATGGCCAAGACGAGAAAGAATTTAGAATGTAAAGTTGAGAATTGAGAGTTGCTTGAACGAGATGCCCTATACCGGATACTCGATGCTCGTGGGAACAATCCGGAAATAGTCGATTTAAAATACGAGAATCGAGTCATGAGCAACGAGTCACGAGATAATGCAGACCAAGCGACAAATCCAGCAGTTACTTGCATCGGCGGGCGCTTCTCCAAAGAAAAGGTTTGGCCAGCATTTTCTCATCGACCTGAATTTGATGCGTCTGCTCGTAGATTCTGCGAATATCAACAGCAACGATATTGTGCTCGAGGTCGGCTGCGGCACAGGCTCTTTAACCGTGGCCCTGTCTGAAAAAGCCGGCTTTGTCCTCGCTGTTGAGCTTGACCGGACCCTGGCTAAAATCACAAAAACTCAACTTGTAAATGCCGAAAACGTCGAGGTCATCAACGCCGATATTCTTGAGAATAAAAACACTCTCAGCCATGCTGTTACGAATGCACTGGAGTCGGCTCGTAAAAAATATCACGGCAGAATCCTGTTAGTGGCAAATCTGCCTTACAACGCCGCCTCACCGACGATTCTGAATCTGGTTACAGGTTCGACGGTTGCAGACGCCATGTTCGTTACCGTCCAAAAGGAAGTTGCCGACCGAATGATAGCCGCCCCTGCTTCCAGTGACTACGGCACCCTGAGTATCTTCCTGAGTGCTGTCGGCGATGTAAAAACCATACGGGTTTTGAAGCCTACGGTCTTTTGGCCTCAGCCACAGGTTGATTCAGCAATGGTCAGCTTTGTCCGCGACCTGGCAAAGCTAAGTCGTATTGAGAATATGGAGCTCTTCAGTCAGACCGTACATCTTTTTATGGGTCATCGCCGTAAGACTCTTACGGCCTGCAGCAAATTGGCCCGCGGAAAACTTGCAAAAATTGACATTTGGCCCGAAATCTTTGAGCGATGTTCCATCAATCCGGCACAACGTCCCGAACAACTCGGCGCCGAAGACTACATTGCTATCGCAAACTTGTCCTCCAGCATTCTTACGAGCACCTGACTCGAAAATGGGTTACTTCATATTGCCGAGTAACAAATCATCAATATTTGAGAAAAAAAGAGGTTTTTGGTAAGTGCCACTGAGTTGATGTCCTGTCCTGCCCCGGTTATGAACGTATCGAAACAGACACATTACTCTCTCATATACTATTCGATATTTACTCGATATTAAATCAAATTTTAATCTTGCAGGAAATTCGGATTTGATGTATAATACAATTTCCGGTAATATCAGGCTAAATTAGTGCAAAAATGCTGAATTAATGGAACAAAAGGCTGTTCTTTCGCATCTTACAGGACAGTGGTAGAGTGTCACTATAAAGTTGAGGAGTGTTATTATGAGCAGACGGAAAGGTTTTACCCTAATCGAGCTTTTAGTTGTAATTGCTATCATAGCATTATTGATGGCAATATTGATGCCGGCACTGGCACGGGTAAAGGAGCAGGCCAGAACAGTTGGCTGCCTGGCAAACCTCAAACAGTGGAACCTTATATTTGAGTTCTATATGGACGAAAATGAAGGTAAATTCTTTAGCGGTTTCGGCAATGAAACTTATTGGTGGGTAGCACAATTGCCGGATCGCTATCAAAGCCGTATCAAAAACAAGGTATGGTTTTGTCCGACGGCCACGAAACCTTTGTATGATGAGAGGGGCAATCTCGGGCAGCAGTTCAATAACTTCTCTGCCTGGGGCATCTTTTACACCGGCCACAGTAACCTCACCCCGGACGGTATCGCGGGCAGCTATGGTTTAAACAGCTATCTGCTTGACACACCAGCCCCGCCGGGCTACACATTTGAGAATGGCATCCGGGCCGACAATTTCTTCAAAACTCCGAGGGTTCAGGGCGCAGGCAATATTCCGCTTATGTTAGATGCCCTGCGTTTCGACGTATGGCCGCAGGAAACGGAACTACCTGCAGAGTATGAGGACTCGGCCTGGACCGCCAATCACATGGGACGCTGCTGCGTCAACCGGCACGATGGGTATGTAGGCTGCTCTTTCGCTGATTTCTCAGCGAGAAAGGTTGGATTAAAAGAGCTGTGGGTGTTGAAATGGCATAAGAGGTTCAACACGTCGGGGCCTTATACCTTGGCCGGCGGTGTACAGGCCAGCGACTGGCCGGAGTGGATAAGGCCTTACAGAGACTACTGAAAAATGTCTATTGTGCAGAATAGGCTGGTCCTTTACAGTTCGGCCTTTCTTGCTGACTGATGTTTTTTAAAAAAACCTATTTTTGTGGTACCGTACAAGAAAGGTATTATCATGCGCAGAAGAGAAGGGTTCACACTGATAGAACTTTTGGTAGTAATTGCTATCATAGCATTATTGATGGCAATATTAATGCCGGCACTGGCACGGGTAAAGGAACAGGCAAGAACAACAGGCTGTCTGGCAAACCTCAGACAGTGGAACTTTGTCTCCGCGATGTACACTGAGGACAACGATGGTAAATTCTGGTCGGGCTATGGCTCTACGGGATATTGGTGGCCGTGGCAATTAGAACGGAAGCTTTTGGATTGGAAGATGAATAAGACCTGGTTCTGTCCAACAGCAAAAAAACCGATAATCGACGAAAATGGCAATCAGGCACCGACATTTAATATCTTTAACGCCTGGGGCATCTTCTGGGGTACGCAGGGAGGACGTTCGGCGCCTGAAAGCGGTGTGGCCGGGAGCTATAGCATCAATGGCTATGTTCTTACTATACCTACCGATGCTGCATTTGAAGGCGGCAGGCCCGCCAGCGATGGCTGGAGGACGCCCAATGTAAACGGGGCGGGCAACGTGCCGCTGTTCATAGATGCCC
>JBAQFY010000087.1:0-21283 GCA_049287505.1 Sedimentisphaerales bacterium
CTTGCTATCCACATCTGCTCCGATATAATAGGTTGCCATAGAAAGCTCCTTTCATATTAAGGTTAATAATATCCAAATTATACTTAAGGATGCTTTCTCTTTATATCTTCATTCCTGCGAAAGCAGGTTATGTGTTTAGTCAGGGAAAAACCATCCCCAAAGTCCGTCCTTGCCGGATGCGGTGAAGACGCACCTTCAGCTTTGAGGATACCACCCAATAAAATTATTAAAGATTGTGTGGCAGCCTCAAGCGAGTCCTGAGCAGAGTCGAGGGACGAGCTTGGGGATGGCCATTTAAACCACACTTGACTAAACACGTACAAAGCAGGAATCCAGATTCTCTATAGTCCGGTAGGGTGGGGCTTTCGTCCTTCGCAGTCACGATTTTCTCGGGACGGAGAATGGATGCCCCACCTTTTACCTTCTGCCGTATTATGCCCTATTTTTTCTCGCCCATCAGCTTGACAATAGTCGGCTCTATAGCTTCGGCCCATATCTGGTAGCCCTTAGGAGTTAAGTGCAGGTAGTCGGGCATGATTTCTTTCGAAATTGACTCGTCAGGCTCGAGGAGCTTCGGGCCAATATCCAGATAATGAATCATCTTACCGTCAGCAATCTTCGAGGCGATTTTATTAGCTTCTGCAATTTTTTCTCGCTGTGGACACGGTTTTTCTGCACGGGGAAAAACAGCTAATAGAAGGATTTTCGTTTTCGGCAGCTTCGCCCGCAATTTCTTGCAGATGGCGATAATGCCGTCCGCAATCTCCTCGGCTGTATTGTCATCGCCGTTGGAGTTATTCGTTCCTATCATTACGACAGCGACTTTGGGCGAAATGCCATCGATATTGCCGTTATCCAGTCGCCACAGTACATGCTGGGTGCGGTCGCCGCTAAAGCCCAAATTTACTGCTTTGCGGTGACCGTAGTAATTCTGCCAGACTTCTTTGCCGTTGTTTTCCCAGCTATGCGTGATTGAATCGCCTATGAAAATCATATCCACGTTGCCCTGCTTGACTCGCTCATTGACCGCCCAGTACCGAAGCGTCCACCAGCTATGGCGGTGGACCGGCGTCACGGCAGAATGCTTCTCAGAGCCAACAGCCGGTATAACCGCGGATAAAACCACCACCCCAAGACATACGACCAATAGTTTACGTTTCATTTTGCTTCCTTCTTATACATTTTCAATTCCGGTATCCGACATTCGGTACCATTCTCTTTTTCTCCAACGTCTAATTTTATGGGTGGCAGCCTAAAGCGAGTCCCGCACTAATTAGGCGTGAGCCTGCTCGTCTCTGCGAAGTGCTTCGCCAAAGCAGGAAGCTCAATTGGTGCGGGACGAGCTTGGGGATGGCTTGGAGCCGGTAACCACCACGCATTCATTGTGTTGCAAACCACTATTGCTATTAAAGTTTTTTCGCCTTACTGTGGCAGCTTCGATGCGAATCGATACTGACCTGAACCAACAGCAAATACTGCTTTGCCGTCCTCCATACGCAGAAATTGCACTGCTTTTGCCGCCGGCTTTCCGCCTTCTGTAACGCTCTCGATGTCATCAGCCGGCACATATATCGTTGCCGTTGTATTAGCAGGGATTGTAACATTCAAAGTGAACGTGCTGTCTTTGATTCTCCAGTTGCTGACAATCTTACCGTGAATGGATTTATAGCTTGCCCTTGCATAGTCCAGTCCACCGCCGGGCACAGGTCGGATGATAATGCGCTTGTAGCCCGGCCCATCGGTATCGATACCGGCAACGCTGCCGAACAACCACCGGCCAATCGAACCAAAGGCGTAGTGGTTAAACGAATTCATACCCGGCGTCTGGAAACCCTTATCCTCGGTCCAGCCGTCCCAGCGCTCCCAGATGGTTGTGGCTCCGTTCTTGATACTGTAACCCCAGCTGGGAAAAGTGTCGTTGTTGAGCAGACGATAAGCGATATCCGGATGCCCTGTCTGCGTGAGCGTAGGCACCAGATAGCTTAGCCCGACAAATCCGGTTGATAAGTGCCAATTCTTTTTCCTGATAGCCTCTATCAAGTGCTGGGTGGCAGCCTCACGTTTATCTTCAGGCAGCAAATCAAAATACAGACCCAGCAGATAGCAGGTCTGCGTATCGCCTTTGATACGGCCATCCTCGGAGACGTATGCCTTATTAAAAGCATCCTTGATTTGTTCAAAGAGTTCTTCGTATTCTTTGCTATCTTCATTTTTGCCTATCGCAGCAGCAATTTTCGACAATAACCGGGTGCTGTAGGCAAAATAAGCCGTGGCAATCACATCTTTGGGAGTATCAGAGCCGATGGAGACCCAGTCGCCGTATCCCTTGGCCGGACGCAGCAAATCCTTACTGTTCTTCTTCAGATAGCCAATCCACTTTTTCATCGATTCGTAGTGTCTTTCGATGACCTTCTTATCACCATAAACCTGGTAGATTGTCCACGGGCAGATAACACCGGCATCGCCCCACGCAGCCGTGCCGTCACCCATAGCAACCTTACGCGGTGCCACATCGGGGAATGCTCCTTCGGCGCTCTGTGCATCTTCGAGGTCAACCAGCCACTTAGTGAAGAACGCCGCTATGTCCATATTATACGTTGCCGTGCGGATAAAGATTTGCGCATCGCCCGTCCAGCCCAAGCGCTCATCACGCTGCGGGCAGTCGGTAGGCACTTCTATAAAATTACCTCGCTGGCTCCAGACTATATTACGATAGAGCTGATTGACCATAGGATTGGAGCACTCGAAAGACCCGGCCACAGGCGTATCCGAATGCACAACAACACCGGTAATTGCATCAAGGCCCGGCTTGCCCGGATAGCCCGTTACCTCTACGTATCGAAAACCATGATACGTGAATCGTGGCTCCCAAATCTCTTTATCTGTGCCTTTGAGGATATATGTATCGGTGCAGCGTGCCGCACGAAGGTTCTCGGTATAAATAGTGCCGTCGGGATTGAGCATCTCGGCAAATCGCAGAACCACTTTCATTCCGGCCTTTCCACTTACTTTCAATCGAACCCAGCCGGCGAAGTTCTGGCCCATATCGAAAACATAAACACCTTTCTCCGGTTCGGTAAGTTTTGTCGGCTCGATTTCCATAATCTTTTGAACCGTTACACCCGGATATGATTGAACTTGGCCTTCGATTTTATCTGTTACGGCAACAGCGCCCCATTTCGAATCGTCGAAGCTAAATGTATCCCAGCCGGGCATCTCTTTTCGGGCGTTATAGATTTCACCCATCAGAAAGTCCGACTCAAGAAGCGGCCCGTAGGAAGCCCTCCAGGTTCCATCGGTAACGACCCTATGTATGTGGCCGCTGTCGTATTCGATTTCAAGCTGCACTAACAATCGTGGCTCACTGCCGTAGTGGTCTCTCTTTCGACCGAAGCCCACATACCCTGCGTACCATCCGTCGGCAAGAATCGCACCTATGGCGTTGCTCCCTTTTTTAATCAGGTCGGTAACCTCGTATGTTTGGTAATACACCCGCTTCGGATAATCTGTCCAGCCGGGAGTGAAGTGGTCCTCACCTACGCGTTTGCCGTTGATATGCAGTTCATAAAGGCCAAGGGCCGAGGCATAGACCACTGCACGCTTGATGGACCTGCCGACCAAAAAGGCTCTGCGCAGATAAGGAGGCGGGGGCAAAACAGGGGCATTGGGGTCCGGCTTTTCCTTGTTGTCGGAGTTCATCTGTTCGGCGTCATAACCTATCCATTTGGCCTGCCAGTCTCCCGGTTCGAGCAGACCGACAGTCCACATAGTTAGCTTACTCCAGCCCGACACTCTGTCATCCTTATCCCACACACGCACCTTCCAATAGCAGCGCATACGAGACCTCAACGGCACACCGTCATATACAATTTGATTGCTCTGCTCGGACTTGACCTTACCGCTGTCCCAAAGCTGGGCTTCCTTCTGTTTGATTTTCTCCTCACTATCGGCCACCAGAATTTGATACGCCCTCTGCATCTGCCCTTTCTGATTCGACTCCATAATCCAGCTCAGCCGGGGCTTCACTACATCAATACCCAGAGGTTTAATTCGGTACTCACAGCGCAATTCTTTTACGGCAACACCGCCGGCGATAATGCCGCTTTCTGTTAAAACCTCGCAGCCGCCCAAAGTTAGCATCGTTCCTGTTAAAAGACTTGTAATCAGCTTGATTTTCATTTGTTCACCCCGTATAAAAAAATCCCTTATTTGTACCATATTTACCCCGTTCTAAAATTTCTAACGGGGTTCACCTTCGCATATACTTATGGATTATCGTTTGAGCCGCCGTAGATAAAACGTATCCGCCCAACGTTAGGAATAATTCCAAATGGAAACTTGGTGAAAGGCCTGAAACCGCTGGGCCAATAGACAAACAACGCCTTACCCACCAGATAGTCACGTGGTACAATACCGACGCGATACGGGGACACACCCTTATTTGCTAAACCTTCTCTGGTCCACCACCTGCAGTCCTCACTGTTGGGGCTGTTGTCGCCTAATACGAAAAACTCATCTTCTCCCAGGGTAAAAGGGGTTACTATTGCCCTGCCTTCTTTGGGTCCGTTGACATATCTACGTTCGGTGTAGTGGATATCCCTGAAAATCGCAACGTGTGATAGTGTCAGTTTCCCGGAGCCGAGAATCTCCACCCCCGGCGGAATGTCTGCTCTTATCCGGCCGGCGTCTTCAAGACCACGTCCCATATCGTAAGTTAATTGTTCGCTGCCGAATTGAAAAACCAATTGATGGTCAACATTGGCGAATTTAACCAGGGTCGATTTATTTATTGTCGCCGGCTCGATTGACTTTCGGGTTAATTCCGTGGTTGTTCCGTTTTCATCATTTTTTGTGATGACCATTTCGCCTGTTAAATCAACCCACGCCTTGTAATTAGTTTGATATTTGCTTAGAGCCGCACCGATGCGTCCTTGAGCTCCCGCCGAACGGCAGTAAAAACGAACCATCAGGTCACTGCAGTAAGGCAGATAGTCGTATTCTTCAACATCATCGTAAGCATAGGTCGCTCTGGAGTCGTTGCCGATAGTGGAGCTATAGGTCATCGTATTGATTTGGTCGGCGGAGCTGTCGAGGTGAAATAATGTCGGTCTGTCTTCTTCAATTTCCCATTTTGAAAAGCTCCCTGCTCTGAACGGCTGCTGCCATCGGTGGTTGTTGAAAGTGGGAACGAAGCGATTAATAGGCTGGTAGTCGTTATCATATACCGGCATCCACAGCTCGTCCTGGACTTTAGAAGGTTTTCGGCTGATTTGTCCGTCGATATAGACGTCACCATCAATTATTTGCACTTTTTCCCCCGGACGGCCAACCAATCGTTTGATGTAATTTACATCCGGCTCAGTCGGATTCTTGAATACTATTACGTCCCACCGTTTGGGCTCGAAGAACTGATAAATGCACTTTAGCACAAGTATCCGGTCTCCGTTCGCCACCGGTATCGTACCGCCGACCGGCTGATAATTGCCGCAGCTCGGACAGCGTGAGCGATATGATTTCAGATATCCGGACCGTGGAACGTAATCCTCATGAAATCCATACTTTCCCGGCACAAAACCATATTCGTATTTGTATCCGCACTGACGGCATCGAAGCCGAAAATGGGCCCCTTTAAGGGTATCGGCCATACTGCCGGTAGGGATACGAAACGCCTCCATCACGAACGCTCGGAACACAAAGGCTAATATGAAAGCCGTTATCAACCATTCAAACGTGTCGGCAATTTCCGCCGCTCTGTCTTTCTTCTTCTGAGGCTGCTTCTCGGAACTGTTTTTTTCAATTCTTTCTGAAGACATAAATATCAATCCTGCTGCAGGGTAAATTCCATATTATTTGTTATCTTAAAAAATTTACCGGAACACTGCAAATGACTATTTACACTGCAAAGACATCATTTGCGTTATACTTTACGGACTCACTATAAACAAGCCTGGCAAATATAGGAAATCTAATTATGCCGGCAAATCCTTTGCTGGTCAATAAACTATTCTGTTTTGTGCCTTTTTTCGCAAATAAACGGCAAAATTAAACAAAGACCGTTTTTTATAACATCCCGCCAACATAAGACTTATATCTAATCATTTTGCAGGGCTTTTGAGCGTCCACGTTTAACGGCGTTCTTTAACAGCGGCCCGGGACAGGTAGTTCCGGGAGTTTTCTGTTCCTGAGTTGGTGCCGTTTTTTTTTGCGAATTTGAAAAATTTTCTGTAAAAATTACTTGCTGTTTAGAAGTCTTTGTTGTATAGTAAGTTGCGGCGTTTTTATTGTTTGCACTTTCTCGGTTGGTTTTGTGGCCGATAGATAAAATTGTTGTTCTGCAAAATACCGCTAAAGTGACTGTATAGGGGTTATCAGGTTTGCAGAGGTGCGTGATGAGCTGTTGGATAACTAAAAGAGTTGGTTTGTTATACAGCGGCTTTTTTTAATGTAAACAGAATCCAGTTTCCCAATTGCTCTTTCCTACAAGTGAGGTAGCCTATGGCAACAATTACAAAGAAAGAACTTATCGACCGGATTGCGGAACGAACACAAGCAAAAAGGGTAGCAGTAAAGTCTATTGTTCAGGCTTTTCTCGACGAGATAACAAGGGAGCTGTGTGAGAATAACCGTTTGGAATTCCGAGACTTTGGCGTCTTTGAGACCAGAACAAGAGCCGCGAGAGTCGCACAGAATCCCAAAACTCTTGATCGAGTCGAGGTCCCTGCAAAACGAACGGTTAAGTTTAAGATGGGCCGGCTGATGAGAGAAAATCTCTCTGCTCCTGCTGCTGTGGAATCCGCTGAGGCCAAATGATTGTTTTGAATAAGAGGCCGCCATCCACAATAAAAACCAGCCGCTTGCAGCTATGAGCTGTCGCCTATATCTATCTGATTGTGGGGCGAGCAGAAAATAGTTTGTTTTGCAAGGTTGTTCAAAAGGAGCGTTCTATGTCTGACGGGAAAATCGACGGAACAGTCAAGTGGTTCAACCCCAGAAAGGGATACGGATTTATTGCTACCCCTGATGGCCGCGATATCTTCGTCCACTACTCAAGTATTTCTGGTGATGGATATAAAACTCTTGCTGAAGGAGATTCCGTCACTTTCGATATCGTCGAGGGCGACAAAGGGCTAAGGGCTGAAAATGTGATTCCAAAATCAGCATCAGCAGCACAAGAAGTCGAGTCGTAAAGATGCTTTTATTATTTTGGGTTTGAGGGTAGGTTATAAACAGCTCCTGGTTTGTCATTCCCTTATTGCCTGATTTAACTCAAAAAGAAACAACACTGACGAGCCGTTTCGCAATACCTGATGAGCAGGCTCAATGACTAAAGGGTCATACGTTCCACAATCGAAATATACAACGCAAAAGATAATATAATAACTATGAGTGCTGCTGAATATCAATCCGCTCTGGACTGTAATGTTCTTGTCCTGAACAAGTATTATATGGCTATCCGAATTGTGGGGGCAAAGCGGGCATTCTCGTTACTATTTCGCGACCTTGCCGAAGTTGTCTCGCTCGAGGAAGGAAGATATTCCAACTATGACTTCCAGAGCTGGTGCGAGGTAAGCCAATTTAGACGTAGTTTCGAGCCGGATGGACACGATTGGGTATCCACCGTAAATTTCTATATCGCCGTGCCGAGAATTATTCGGCTGTTATTTTTCGACCGTCTGCCGAGAAACGAAGTCAAGTTTAACCGCCGAAACATCTTCGCCCGCGACAAAAACAATTGTCAGTACTGCGGAAAACGCTTTCCGACCTGCGAATTATCGCTCGACCACATCATTCCCCGGAGTATGGGCGGAAAATCAATCTGGGAAAATATTGTTTGCGCCTGCGCAGCATGCAACGTCAAAAAAGGCGGCCGAACCCCAAAGCACGCCGGGATGAAGCTTATTCGAAAACCTATCAGGCCAAGGCACAACCCTCTCGTCCACGTCCACCTCGGCCACAACCGCTACCGAAGCTGGAAGCAATTCCTCGACCACGCATACTGGTCTGTAGAATTAAAGTGACTTATTTAAATGTAGCCGCACCAATTCTCCTATTTAAATGTAGGGCGGGGCTTTCGTCCTTCGCAGTAGCTCTGCTACGGAGAATGGATGCCCCACCAATTCTCTGGCGGTTCTCCTGCACTTCATAATTCTGAGTTCCTTGCTTGTCCCGATGGTGTTATTCGGGGTTCGATACCTGTCCTGAGCACAGCCTGCCCTGAGCATGGCTGAAGGGGTCGAAGGATTCGATGTTCCCCCCTTCATCGCGTGGAGGCCGCGTCGCGGCAATCTCAAAAATAATCAATTAACATTTCAAAAAAGGGCTTATACCGAATCAAGCGGTATAAGCCCCGTATTGATACAAAATCATTGGCTAACGACTTGGCCTTGCTTATGCCGATTACAGCCTGCTCCGGCCACAGTCATTTCTAAAGCCACGTACCTGTGCCTGCACTATCCGCGCTCTTGCTTTCGCACCTGTGCCTGCGTTACCGACAGGTGCAGGCAAGAAAGCACGGGGGTGCAGGCATCCGCCATGTCAGAACCAAACGCAGACGGAAATCACATACCCTGCATAATTTTCTTAACCTCGTCCTGCGACAGCGCCCGCTTAAACATGCGGAACTCGTCCATAAGCCCCGTGAAAGGTCTTGCATTGTCAATATTGTACCCAACGCGAGCACCAAGGCCCCAGTCTCCGGCTATATCCGCAGGGCTTGCAACATCAACCTCCGAAACTAATTCCCCGTTGATGCACAGAGCCGCCTTGCCGGTCGCTTTGTCGTATGTACCTGCAAAATGCAGCCATTCGTCCCACGTTACAGCACCTGCACGTATGTCGAACATCGTTGTCCCGCCGTAAGAGCGGAGCAGCCATCTAAATTCGCCGTTACTGCGGGCCTCAGGGTGAACAACCCAGGTCTCATCAGATGCCCTGGCGTTGAATATGGCGTGATGGTCGCCCGTATTGGTACATTTTATCCAGGCGGCCAGCGTCATACCGGATGTTGGAATATCTTCGGCAGCGAAGTTTGGGCCGTCCAGGTCGAGGTAACTGCCGGTTGCAAATTTGGCAGCTCCATTGTACTTGCCGTTGGCATCTGCTGTAACCTCGCCGACTACAAGACCGTCATGTCCTTTGCCGGATTGGTCCGCGACAATGTCGCTAACTTCGTCAAAGGAATAGTATATAACCAGAGACGGATCCGTTTCGACTGTCGATCGAAAACCGGCAAGGTATAGAATCTCACCCCCAGACAAAGCCCGGTCGTATATCGCAACCTCGTCGATTGCACCGATCCAGTCGCTTCTCCATCCATCCGAGCCGATAAGCAAGCTGGAAGGCCCGCCGACAATGCCGGTCATGGGGGCTGAATCGGTTTCCACGCCATCGAGATAGCACTTCACCGTCGCGCCATCATGCGAGGCGGCGATATGATACCACTCACCTATCGCCAGTTCCTGCTCGACGTAAACCCATACTCTGTCATCCGTTCCATTAAACTGAAATCCCATGATAGTCGGCTTATCCGTGTTCCAGCCGTATCTGAGCTGCCAGCTCCATCCTCTAACTGAATCCGCCTTAGATAAGGGCGCCGTCTCTACACTACCATCTGTGCCGGGTTTTATCCAAATCCCCATCGAGATGGGACCGGTGATGTCCAGGCGCGGATCGAAACCACAATCCACGTAGGACTCGCCGTCGAATTCCATCGCGGTGCCGTAGCCGGCCGGCCCTTCGACATAGATCGGGGCTCCAACGATAGTACCATGGAGCCCGTTGCCGGAACTATCATCCGTGTTGTTCTCCAGTGCGTAATACGCAACCAGACCATCTGTGCCGGGGTCAACCGGCTCCGGAACAATTGCCAACACGGCCGTACCCCACTGAGAGGCATCATTCCAGCCTTCTATGGTGGAAAATGAGAGAAGCTTATTTTCACGCGAATCACCGCCGCCGTCGTCGTCATTGTAGTAACAGTCAATACCGATCAAGTCACCAGCCTGGGGCGCTGCGCCCTGTATCGACAGCCAGGGCATCTTTATCTCGATACGCCAGCCGGTGTCGGTGGTTACTTGAGCGTGTTCCATACCTTCGGTAGCTCCTTGAATGTTGGTTCCCTGTATGTCGTCCGTTGTCCACCCAAACGTATACTGGTGGTCGTCTCCGGACAGCGGGGTGTTTACCTTGGTGTTACCACCGTCGAAATAGAACTCCACACTGTCGTCCTGCCAGGACGAGGCCGAATCATTTTGCAGACTGTCGTCGGTCATGTCCACGATAACATAGAGATTCTCCGCATCATACAACACCTTCCAGATGCCGGAGGCGTTGGCCGGATCATCCAGAGGGACGAAAGACTGCGTTGATGCGGCCGCCCAGATTCCATCGTATTCCCCATCAAGCACTGGGGGCTGTATGGCATAGCCGATTTCCATATCGACCCGTTCGACACCTTTCACGACAGCCAGAATTTCAAGTCCTGTTAGTGCCCTATTGTAGATCCGCACTTCACTCATCAATCCGCTCCAATTCTCGCCCTCAGCACCCTCGTTGTCACCGCCAAAGAAAAGTGGTTGAGGAAAGTCCAGGGGTTGTGTGAACGTCCCTGAGCTGGCTTCAATGCCATTACGGTAATAGGTCAACTGATCTCCGGTTTTCACTACCGCATGGTGGAGCCAGACGTCGGCGGGAATATCGTCATAATCCATGTTGTCGTTGCCGTTGCCATTCATGTGCCACTCGAATTTAGTCGGTGTGAACTTAATGAACTGACGCGGCACAAAATCGACTGCATTCTCGTCCTTCCGATTACCGAGAATAATATCATTGTCCGCCGTGTTTTCAGCATTATGTTTCGCCCAAAAGGACCATGTAAAGTCGTTGGTCAGTGTCATTTGAGGAATGTCACCGGCGCGAACAAAAGCACCTCCGGCTGTGCCGTTAAAACTAATGACGGTGCCACGTTCCGGGTCGTCCACCCAAACTGAGCCGTCCGGCCCCAGACCTCCATTAAGGTTGCTGATAGTGCCGTCATTGCCGGAGCCGGACAAATCAACAGCAGTATCCCCGGAGCCTTCATTCAAGGGCCACCACCCAATAAGATTAGGGTCAGCAGCTTTTGCTCCGCTGGCTAAAACCAGGCCGAGCAACAAAATAAAAGGAACCAAGTAAATCAATTTTTTACACATAATAATCCTCCTTCAAGAAAGTTAAAAAATTATGAATTGTGCTTTGGCCACACACCAAAACGCTCATTGTTCTCAACAGGCATTAAAATCCTTATACATGCAAAACGAAAATTTCTTACGGCTTGCCGTTACCTCCTTTCTTCAAAAACCAGATATGAGCCGCTGATTGGAATGAAAAATCTTAACTGCAAAGTAAAAAAAGTTCTTACTTAAAATTCTTTGCCTCGCATAATACGCAGCAGTTCCTCCTCTCTTCGGAAAACTACAAAAATTGCACCTGCTGGATGCCTAAATGCTACAGATACCCGACTGCGCAGGCACACGCTTTACTAACGTTATCTATACTAAATTATCTGCCTTCCCGTCAAGGAAAATCTCTCAAATTATGCAATTTCTTTTCAATACCATCAAATAAAATCGGCAATCGTAAACTGGAGCAAAGCGGAAAGTCAAAGCCTGCCCTGCCTGTCCCCTAACAAATAGGCTCCTGCCGTCTTTTGGTATAGGAAGCGCAGCCGAAGGGCCTGCCCTGAGCACAGCCGAAGGGTCGAAGGCCTGGCGATGGAAATATGTATTTTCTATACTTGATTCACACAAGACAAAATGTTAACATCTCTTTCGACAGTCCGGGCACTAAGCCGGCTTTTGCTGCGGTTCTTTGCAGCTTCGTGGCAGTTGGGCAGGCCCGAAAAATAGAAAGGAGTGTGTTCTATGCGTTCAGCTTCTTACAGTCTTGTCGCGTTGGCGTTGTTCCTGATTCTGTCCGGCCACGTCTTGGCTCAGCCGCCCGCAGCTCAACAGAGCGGTACCACCTCACAATACGTAGTCGATGTTACATGGCCCCAAAAGCCGGACCACTTCAAATGGGGCCAGATGCCCGGCATCACTGTGGACAATCAGGACCAGGTTTACATCTTCACACGCAGCCAGCCGGCTGTGCAGGTTTACAAGGCCGATGGAACATTCCTCCGCGCCTGGAACGTAGAGGATTTCGCTGGCGCACACTACATAAGAATCGGCCCCGCGGGAAACGTTTGGACCGCAAATATCGCCAGTCACGTCGTGCGCAAATATAGCCCCGAGGGCAAACTGCTTTTGACGCTCGGCCAGCCGGGCCGCGCCGGCTCCGACAGCGGCCACTTCGACAGGCCCACCGACATAGCTGTTCTCCCAACCGGCGATATCTTTGTCTCTGACGGCTATGGCAACAGACGAGTTGTTCACTTCGATGCAGCGGGTAAGTACATAGACCAGTGGGGCCAGGAGGGCACCGAGCCGGGCCGCTTTGCACTGCCGCACTCCATCGTGGCCGATTCCGAAGGAAGGCTATACGTCGCCGACAGGGAAAACTCTCGTATCCAGGTCTTCGACACAAAGGGCAAGCTGCTCGCCGTCTGGGCGGACCTAATAACACCTTGGGGCCTTTGGTTGACAAAAGGCAATGAGCTTTGGGTCTGTGGCTCTTCTCCCGTCAGAGATGATACAGGCAAATGGCTCGTCTATCCCCCACTGGACCAAATACTAATGAAGTTGAGCTTAAAGGGCGAGGTTCTCTTAAGGGTTCCGCTGCAAAAAACTGCGGTTCCCCCCGGCAAGCCGGGCGAGCTCAACTGGGTCCACGGCATCGCAATGGATTTACAGGGCAATCTCTACCTTAGTGACATCCAGGGCAGCCGCGCCCAGAAGTTTTCACCAAAAAAATAATGTCCCATTACTTCGCCAGATGTCTGGCTTACTATACTACAGTTTAATAATCGTCATTCCCCCGAAACTTGTCCTCGACTCTGTTCGGGGAGCGGGAATCCATTTATTGTGGTGTTCATACCGTTATATTTATCCCTGGGTTTTACCCGGGGTTTTTATATTTATCCCCCAATTTATTAAAGGATTATTTTCTTTACTTGTTCGGCGTTCTGTATTCCTTGTTCGGTATTCGATATTCCTTCTACCTTACCCTCCTGTCCTGAGCGCAGCCGAAGGGGAAGTCGAAGGGTTTTACCCAAGGTTCTTTTTTTCTAATTCATTAACACCTTCCTCCGCCCGTTTGTGCAAACTTACCCAAGGCCAACGTCCCCCACATCGGCTGTATTTTTCCCCGCCCCGCACGGCGGGGTTTTATACTTTTGATTTAGCCCCGACCCCGCGCGGTCGGGGTTTTTTTTTTATTTACCCAAAGTGTGCTTCCGCAGATTCACAAACCGAGGGTCTCCGTCGCCGCCACGGCGACGTAATACGCAATACGAAACGGTCATTGCAAGGCCTGCAAATCAGGATGTGACAATCTTCGCTCTATACTTGGTGAAGAATGAAATCAACATCAAGAACCGTAATTTCTCCATCAGAATCTAAGTCCCCGCTACTTATTGTTTCGGCACACTCATGGCAATTAATAATCGTCTTAAGGTACTTCTTTTCCAATAAAGGCGGTATCAAATCATAGAACTTCTTCTCACCCGGATATTTTTCTCTATAGAACTCATACAGCCCTTTCGTACCTTTTGAAGAATTGCAAATCCCGCATGCCCATATTTGGTTATGTATCCCCTGGATAACATCGCATGTCCTGCACTCCAGTCGAATCCCCAAAGACTTTGGGACGATATGTTCCCTGTGCAGGTTATCTTCATTTCCACAGGCCAGCGTTGTTCTTTTCTGTTATGCGATATAAGATATGCGACATACAAACTACGATGCATGAAAACGTTATTGCTGTGATAAGACCTCAAGCAATTTTCCGCATGGTCTAAAACCCACTTTACATGGCTTTTCAAATAGCATTAATTGCCCTTTTTTCTGTTCTTCTTTTTCTCTGGTTTGCCGGTATTCTTTGCCATTGTGCAGCAGGTCACTCAGGATGTTATCAGAAGCTTCTATAATAGACATGAATTCGGACAATTCCTCCGCAATATTATTCAGCTTAGAAATTTCTGTCATCACCCGACCTAAGTATATTACTTTAATGTCGCCTTTAGAAAGGTGGATATTTGCGTCTATCAATTCATTCGCCTGTTCCTGTGAATAAATGAAAATTCTTTTATGGTCAACAATACGGTCTTTAGCCTTATTTGAGTTATATTCTTGCTTTCGGCAAACTATTATCAAGTCCAGATGTATAGGTACTTTAGCCTGCTGAACGGGGACGGAGACGGACATCTCCGCTTTTATGGGCCAACTCTGGGCTACGATGAACCCAGCGTTCCTTATCGCTTCATATACGGTGGTCCAGCCTTCTGGTCTGGAATGGTGATAAGTGAATACCAGCAGCCCTTCATCTTTTAATACCCGATGACATTCCTTAAATACGCACGTCAGCTTTTGAGCAAATAAGTCAGGGTTGGTGTCCTGTACTTCTTCTTTTTTGCGGGTGCTAGTTTGTGATGAATTTTCTAAGATATAGCTCATCCAGACATTGAAAAAATCCGCAAGCTCTGAGTAATGCACATTGTCAAAAAAAGGGGGGTCGGTTACTACCGCATCAACCGATTTATCCTCTATGTCGGTGTGACCCGAATCACCGCACGATATATATGCTGAATGTTCTGCTTTTTGGAATTGCGCAAAGTTTTCTGCTATTTTACATCCTATCGGGTTATTGATTCCATAAACCTTGGAATTGCTCTTTGAATCCGGGTTTATCTCAAAAGGGAATTCCTTGTATTCTAATGCCCTCAAAATCCTGCTCTTGAAGAGCGTCGAGAAAGAACCGGACGATCTTGGTGTTCCCCAGATATTGGCTTCAAAAGGAGTTGTTTCCGGCTTGAGAATATGGTGCGAGAACATGTGACGAACCGCACCGGAGCCTTCTCCCTTAAACGAGCAGAACAAATTATTAAATTCCAATACGCCGGAAAGCAGACAGGCGAATAGTCTCTTAATCTGTGGATTAGGCACTTTTTTAATTTCCTCGGCCAGATAATATATGCCCAGTAATTGGCGTTCATTAAACATTTGCCGCCAATATCTGTAATTATGCTTTAACGCTTGGTTGGTATTATGACCCGGCATTATCTGCAAATCGGGTAGATGATTCTTGATTGCTTCATATTCCTGCCTAACTTGTTCGTATAGCTGCCGGTCAAAATCGTCTATAGGAAAATATATTTTGCTTTTACCACGCAAAACTATTTTGGCGTACATCCGGTGTTCTAAAGGAGCCTCTCGCTTTTTCATCTGCTCAACGAGCTTGAAGCGATAATCGCAATGCGGACAACTGATATAAGCTCCCATGATATTTCCCTTTTGGGGATTATATACATGAGAACAATGGCCGCAGCAATATTCTGTGTTATCGTAATCGACAACATTAATTTTTTCGCACTTTGGGCATATTGCCCTGGCAGTGGGGATTTTCTTAGGTGCTACATGGGCGGAAAAAATATATTTGTTGAATAGATCAATTCGTTTGCCGCATTCAGGGCAGGAAAGATATTTGACCCAGAAGTAATATAGGGCAGTGGTCTCTCGACCATTGACTCTGGTTTTATATAAAGATAATATCTTTTTTTCTACATTGCCCCGGATTTTATCGTAAGTGTCCTTTATTTTCTGTGTATCATACTTCGGTAGGAACGTTTCTACCAAAGTGGTGGCCACAGGATTTATATCACGTCCTATGACTTTGCAGCCCATTTTTGCTGCCTCGCCGACAGTTACGCCGCTGCCCATAAAAGGATCAAATATGACCATGTCCTTAAAATTTTGAAGGTTGTAATACTCTTTCGACAAATCCGCTGTTTCGGGCAAACAGCACGACAATAATATTCCTCTGAAGACTGAACCTAATCTCTTGGCCCACCACTTATGGACGTAATAAATAGGACGATACACCTCCTTCCGCCATGATTCTATTTCAGCAACCCGGCTGAGATTTCCAATTGGTATGTTATTTAATATTGCTTTTTCCATATTTTATTCAACAGGGGGAATGTGAGGCATCGAAGCTGTTCTTTCTTTTGGCTTTCTGTTTTTGCAATCCCTAAAGATATCTTTTCTGGCAGGCAATTTCTCAAATGGAAAGGAATGTTCTGCTTTGTTGTCTATTACGAGATAGTGAAATGAATTGTCGTATTTGTCATCTCTGACAATTAAGTCGGTGCAATTATATTGCCCCTCAACGTGGCATATATCCTGCTTTTTAATCACAAGAATATGTCTAAGGTGAAAAAAGTCCATCTTGTAGTTGAGCGGATTAGGGTATGTGTACATTCGTCGGTGCCTTACAGAACCTTCTCCGTAGGGACCGTGACTATATTCGCTTTGATTAGCATATTTAGCGTCTTTATGCATTTCAAAATCGTAGTTCAGGAAATCGCCATCCATAATTATAGTCGTTACCATATTAGTGCTTGTAGCATCCAATAACGCGAACAAATAAAAGCAAGGAATTTCGACAGTATCCCCGCCGACCTTAATTAACGCCTTTCCGCATGGAAGACAACTATTGTAATCTATTGTCATCCCTCTTGGGTCTTTTCCTTTTGGAGTCTGGATAAGCTTCTTAACCTCCAGTCCAACCAGAATATTGTTTTTCTTATCCCTTATGACAATGTCGGGAGTTGTCAGCTTTCCAGAATGGAAAACTTCTAATTCCGGACACGCCTTTTTGATTTCATTTTCCATCCAGTAATCAAAAGGGTCATCCTGCACTGTGCCGACCACGGATTGAGGTCGTAAGTTGACTGGTATCTTGCCTTCTCTGGCTTTGCCAAGAAGGCAATTATATAGTGTTGATATTATCTCTATGTGGTTCATTTATATTTTACTCACAATCGTTTACAAAATTTCAATGATCCGCTATTCTCCAGCTAAACTGAATATTCTAAAGAATTTTTTATCTAACGTCAAACCAAATACCTGCTTTTGAAAGTGTTGGCGGATAAAGGTTTAATTTGCATTTGGTGCGATTGAGAGACAGTTGGCGTTAAGATAGATAGCCAGTAAAATATGCTTTAGTCCATCTTTATTTGTCAAATTCTTAATTTAACTCCAATTCACGCCAAAACAAAAAACACGTCTTAATATTTTTTATTTTAATCTGTCTTTTTGCCTTTTGCCTCCAAAGTTTACCCCCGAAATACAACAAAGAAAACCCAAAAATCCTAAGCATAGTCGAAGGACCTCACTTTTTTCTTCGGCATTCCTTGCTTGCCCCGAATGTATTTGTGGGGGTTCGATATTCTATATTCTTTTCATACTCCGTCGTTCATCGTCCGTCTTCTGTCATCTGTCTTCCGTCCTCTGTCCTATAGTTTACCCCGAGAATTACTCCCTTGACATACTGCAGGGGGCCAGTATGCACCCAACCACCCTGACCAACCCTCCCCCATCCCACCTTCTGTTCTTTTACCTGATACCCTGCTGTCCTGATATCCTGCACCCTGATTTTCTGATAACCTGATAATCGTTTACCGTCTTCCAAGCCCCCACAACCGAAACGTCCTATAATATTTTGTCGCTCACCATCTTACGAGCCTTGAGCTTTATCCGCCGTATGCGGAATCCAGCATCGAGACACCACTCACCCGCTCCAACCACCCTAACCAATCCTCTTCCATCCCGCCTAACTCTACCTCCCCCTGATTAGAGCCACCGTCAATACCAACCGCAACGTCCGATATTTTTTTGCCACTCACCCTCCACTTTTACATCCAACCACACTTCACTTAACCAACAGCTAACCAACCGCGCTTTCCCCTCACATTTAAATACGCTATCTTCTCGACTGCCGCAACGTCCGATAATATTTTGGAAGGCACTATAACCACCTACCCAACTCAACTAACCATCCCGCCTAACTATATCTTCCTCTGATTAGCTCCAACATTACCACAAATCGCAACGTCCGATAATATTTTTACTTTCCTATCTTACCTAAACTAAAAAAATGTTAATTTTTAAAAAGTGCTAATTTTGGATGAATTTATACCTAAAAAGCGCGCATCTCTCATAACTTTTTACTCATTTCAGACCATTTTTACCCCATTTTTTACCTTTTTTTTCTTTCCCCTCTTGCCCAGATTATCCATATAGACATAACTACCCCCATTATTAGCATAAAAAACAAGGATTCCTTTGAAAATCAAAATAAAAAACCTCAAAAACCTCAAATTCCCCCAATTTTTAAAAAGTTTCCGTTCCAATTTTGTTAATCTGCGTAAAAATCCTTGAGTTATTAGATGGTCGTTTTGCGTGAAAGACCAAATAGCGATTTGAAGTAACTTTTTATCCATCCCCAATGCAGAATGATATGCACAACCATCAAAACGGCGAAAATAACCGCTAAATAGAAATGGATACCGCCCCATTCGTGTCGGGTCATTGACCATAAATACTTAATTTCTTCCGCAGGCTCCCGGCCGCCCCGAAATCCTCGGCCGTGCCCACCGCTGCCCGGCGGTAGAATGTATTTCATGATAAAGCCGGTAAAAGCCAAACTTAGCAGGTCTAAAAAAGAAACAAAATCAATAATAAAATTCAGATTTGTGCGTTTCATAATACTTCCCATCGAACAAAATGTATCCGATAAATACCCTTTTTTTAAATTCTTATACTCAATAACAAATATGTATGTTCACACAGTTATTATTGTGCGTAAAGCAAAATCCTGTGAACGCTCTATTTGTCGAATAGGTAATTGCCGCTTTCCGCCTTGCTATTTTGCAGCTTTTTTGCTCTATTAAGCAGTTATGGAAAGCAAGATATTTAACTTATCAGGTAAAACGGCGCTGGTTACCGGCGGTAACAGAGGTATCGGTTTTGCGGTGGCAAAAGGTCTGGCCGAACACGGAGCCGACGTTGCAATCATCGCTCGCACCAAGGAGCAGCTTGAAGCCGCTAAGCAGAAAATTCAAGCCGATACCAATAAAAAGGTCTGGACATTTCCCTTCGACCTCGGAAACATAAAAGGGATAGAAGCTCTCTTCGAGAATATAATTTCCAAAACGAAGGGCATAGATATTCTCGCCAATTGTGCCGGGATGACCGTTCGCGGGCCAAGCGAAGATGTTGACCTGAAAACATGGAGGCAGGTCATTGAGATAAATCTGACCGCTGTGTTGGTAATCTCGCAGGCCTTTTGCCGTCATCGAAAACGGGTTGGAAAAGCCGGCAGGATTATCAATATCGGCTCACTGACATGTCACGGTGCCAGGCCGACCACCGCAGCATACGCCAGCAGCAAGGGCGGTCTGCTTATGCTGACAAAGACGTTAGCGGTGGAGTGGGCCAAATACAATATCAATGTAAACGCCATCGGGCCCGGCTATATTGCAACAGACCTTACGGAGCCGCTGTGGTCCGATGAAGATTTTACCAAGTGGGTCCTTTCAAAAACTCCGCTTGGGCGATGGGGACAGCCCAACGACCTCGTGGGCACGGCTGTTTTGCTCGCATCAAAAGCAGGCGATTTTATCACCGGACAAATCATATATGTCGATGGCGGCTGGCTGGCAATGCTTTAGAAATCCACAACCCATCAATCCACTCTGACGAAAGTGTTGAACATAAGGAACCACGTACAAATTATTAAGGATAAATACAATGAACAGAATTCTTCAACAAGGTGCCGGAGCACGCTTTATCCGACTTATCATCTGTGCGGTTTTAATCGCAAATCTTCTGAGCTGTAGCTCAAGTTTCAAATCGAATCAGCAGGTTATCAAAGAGGAAAATGTAATACTCACACCCAAACCCGGACTCAAGCCGCGGATAAACGGACCCAAAGTCTATGGCTGCAGACCCGGCAGGCCGTTCATTTATCGAATACCTTGCACAGGTAAAAGACCGCTGAGCTTCAGTGCAGAGAACCTGCCCCAAACGTTAAAGCTGGATGCAACTACCGGCATCATCACAGGCACTACTCCTGAGCAGCGAGGCGAATATCCTGTTACCCTCAAAGCCACCAATAGCAGCGGCTCAACACAGAGGTCTTTCAAAATCGTCGTCGGTAACACATTAGCCCTGACGCCCCCGATGGGCTGGAATAGCTGGTACATCCACTACAGCCGCGTAACCGACGGGCACATGCGAAGGGCCGCCGATGCAATGGTCGAATCAGGGATGGCAGATTTCGGCTATCAATATGTCAATATCGACGACTGCTGGATGGTCGAGCCGAATTCAGAAGACCCGATGAGAGGGGGCGAACCTCGCGATGCCGATGGCGCGATTAATTCCAACGGATACTTTCCCGATATGAAGGCCCTCGCAGACTACATCCACGCCAAAGGACTCAAGGCCGGGCTTTACACTTCGCCGGGGCCGCTGACCTGCCAGAAGTACACGGGCACCTACCGGCACGAAGAGATTGATGCAGAAAACTTTGCCGAGTGGGACTTTGACTTTTTGAAATACGATTGGTGCTCATACGGCCGTGTCGCAGACGGCGAAGGTCTCGAACGGATGCAGAAGCCTTATCGTAAGATGGGCGGTATCCTTGCGAAGCTCGACCGTGACATCGTTTACAATCTCTGCCAGTATGGTATGGGCAACGTATGGGAATGGGCCGGTTCGGTAGGAGGAAACTGCTGGCGAACAACAGGTGATTTAGGATTGGAAAAAGGTTCCGAGCTGCCGGGATTTTATCATATCGGCCTGAGCAATGCCCAGCACTGGCAATACGCCAAGCCGGGTCAATGGAACGACCCGGATTATATCCTTATCGGCTGGGTTGGTAATGCTCACAAGCAGGCCGAAGGGACACCCACCACCCTTTCGCCCAACGAGCAGTATTCTTATATGTCGATGTGGTGCCTGATGGCCGCTCCGTTGATATTCTCAGGCGATATGGAAAAGCTCGATGACTTTACACTTAATATCCTTTGCAACGCCGAGGTCATTGAGGTTGACCAGGACCCGCTCGGCAAGCAGGCCCCTATTATTGAAAGAACCGAGGAGTATTTTGTAATGGCCAAGGATATGGAAGAAGGCTCGAAAGCGGTCGGGCTTTTCAACACCGCTGAAATCCAAACCGATATAAGAGTCTCCTGGAAAGACCTTGGCATAGAAGGCCCGCATCGAGTCCGAGACCTCTGGCGACAAAAAGACCTTGGCACGTACAAAAATCAGTTCAAGGCCAAAGTCCCAAGACACGGCGT
>JBAQFY010000088.1:0-13638 GCA_049287505.1 Sedimentisphaerales bacterium
TCCGGGAAATGCGCAAACTGGGCGTTAAATTGCTCTAAAAGCTTCGCTTCAGCTTGTAATGACCCGCTTGTCTCAGTAAGCGATGAACCTACGAGGACTCCAATTCGATCCGAAGAGTCGGAGAAGAGATGTTTCGAGCTCGGAGAGGTCCGTTGAGCTCCTCTTGCAAATGAAAGAGCCGGCTTCTCTTCAGCACCTGTTTCCGCCTTGGTTTTTGTAGTGGCTTTTGCCTCGGCAATTTTTTTCGCGAGGTCCTTGGTCTTCTCAACCACTTCTCCGGCGGTCGTTGTATTTTTATTCTCTGCCGAGCCGGGCACTGCCGTTCTATTTGGGGTATTTTTGTCTGCATAGCCGGGTATAAACTGACAGCCGAGCCAGCAGAAGATATAATCAATCAGACTTTTGGCAAATGGAATGTCCCTGTTAGAGGTCATTCCTGAGGGTTCAAACCGGGCGTGTCTGAATTTGTCCACGAGCGTGATTAAAGGGACGCCATACTGCAACGCCATCGAAGTGCAGGTGCCTATAACATCCATAAGGCCCCCGACGGTGCTGCCCTCCTTGGCCATAGTGATGAACAGCTCACCAGGCTGACCGTCCTCATACAGCCCCACCGTCAGGTAGCCTTCGTGTCCTGAGACGGAGAATTTGTGCGTTATACTGTGTCTGGTATCGGGCAGGCGGCGTCTGAACGGCCTGGCCGGTGGGGACGCCTCAGCGGCGGCCTTGGCATCCTTGTACTTTTTGGTAGAGACCGGCTGAAGCTTCTTCGAGCCATCGCGATAGATTGCGACCGCCTTTAATCCAAGCTTCCATCCTTCGATATAAGCCAGAGCAATATCTTCGGTTGTACTTTCCTTCGGCATATTGATGGTTTTGCTTATGGCGCCGGATATAAAGGGCTGGACGGCGGCCATCATTTTCAAATGTGCCATATAATTGATGTTGCGTTTACCATTACGCGGCTTAAAAGCACAATCGAAGACCGGCAAATGGTCTGGATTGAGCTCTTTGGCCCCCTCGATAGTTTCATTTTCATCTATGTAGTCGCAGATGGATTTGACCTCATCGGCACTATAGCCGAGCCGTTCGAGAGCCATCGGCACGGTCTTGTTGACGAGCTTGAGCATTCCGCCGCCGGCCAGCAATTTGTACTTAACCAGTGCCATATCCGGCTCAACGCCGGTGGTATCACAATCCATCATAAAACCGATAGTTCCCGTCGGTGCAAGCACGGTAGCCTGAGCGTTACGGAAGCCGACCTTGGAGCCGGCGTCAAAGGCCTGGTCCCAGGCATCCTTGGCAGCGTTTCGCAAATAGTCCGGACAATGGGACTCCGGAATATCATAAGCGTGCCTGCGATGCATATTTATAACCTTAAGCATCTCATCGCGGTTGTTGCTGAATTGCTCAAAAGGCTCTTTTATCACAGCTATTTCGGCGCTGGCTGCATAAGCAGTGCCGGTCATTACAGCACTGATTGCGCCGGCGATAGCCCTGGCCTGGTCGGAATCATAGGGAAGCGCCAGACCCATTATAAAAGAACCGAGATTGGCAAAACCAAGACCAAGCGGGCGGAACAAATGACTGTTTACAGCAATTGCCTTGTCCGGATAGCTTCCGTTATCAACCAAAATCTCCTGAGCAATAATGAACAGTCGAACCGCCCTTTTGAAGCTTTGAATATCGAAAGAGCCGTCCTTTTTTTGGAACTTCATAAGATTCAGGGAGGCCAGATTGCAGGCCGAATCATCAACAAACATATATTCACTACACGGGTTCGAGGCGTTAATGGGCCCGGAACTCGGGCAGGTGTGCCAGCGGTTGATTGTGCTGTGGTACTGCAGGCCCGGGTCGCCGCAAATTCTTGTACCCTCGGCAATCAACTGCATCAGCTCCCGTGCCGAATGCTCCCCTATCTTCTCGCCTGTTGTTACGGTATATGTAGCCCAGGGGGCATCTTTTTCCACGGCGTGAATAAATTCATCGGTTACCCGTACAGAAAGATTGGAATTCTGAAACATTACGCTGTTGTATGCCTCGTTGTTGTGGTCCCCATCGTATCCGGCCTCAATAAGTGCCCAGGCCTTTTTTTCTTCCTCGGTCTTGCAGGTAATGAATTCCTTAATATCAGGATGGTCAATCTTTAGCGACTGCATCTTGGCTGCCCTGCGGGTTTTTCCACCTGATTTAATTACTGCCGCTATCTGGTCATAGACCCTCATAAAACTCAAAGGCCCTGAAGGTCTTCCTCCGCCGGACAATTTTTCTTTACTGCTTCGCAGCGTGGAAAGGTCGGTTCCTGTTCCAGAGCCGTGCTTGAACAGCATTGCCTCACTCGTCGCCAGGCGCATTATATCTTCCATCGAGTCCTTAACCGACTGGATAAAACAGGCTGATGCCTGGGGATATTCGTAACTGTTTTCACAGGCAACGGCGGTCTGCCGCTTCGGGTCCCAATGGTAATTGTGTTTGCTGCCGGGAACGCCATAGACGTCCAAAAGACCCACATTGAACCAGACGGGCGAATTAAACGCTCCACATTGATTGACGCAGAGCCAGGTCAGCTCGTTGTAAAAAACTTCGGCATCTTCGTCATTAGCGAAGTATCCGTCTTTTCTGCCCCGGTCGGCAATCATTTTGCAAACCCGATGTACAAGCTGTTTTACCGAATTTTCCCGTTGGCCGGTCTCGATATCACCGAAAAAGTATTTGCTTGCTACAACCTTTGTTGCCAATTGACTCCAGGAGCTCGGGACTTCGATATTGTCCTGCTCAAAGATTGCCTGTCCACTATCGTCGGTAATTTTTGCCGAACGTCTTTGCCATTCGAGCTGCTCAAAGGGATGTACGCCCGGGGTCGAAAAGAAATGCTCTATCTTCAAACCCCTTGATTCAACGGTATTTACAGCCGTTTTTGGTTGCGATGGCTTCATTGTGAAAGGATTCTCGGGGTCGAATTTATACGACATTTATACGCCTCCCTGCGAAAAAAAGACCACAATATATAGAAAAATGACCGGGAATTAAGCCAGATATAGTGGTAAAACCCGTAAAAACAGTATCGGCAAATTAATGATAATTTGATAAGGTGTAAAGCCCAAAGTTGGAAATTTCCGGATAAATTTTTTGGTCTTGTTCTTAGTCCTTGTAGCTACTGAATCTATGAAGAAAAAAAATTTTTGTATGGGAGCAATCTGTTTTAGATAACTTCACAATGATGTTAAGATAAAGATATGTCAGCCAAAACAAATTGCAAATTTGAAGCGATTCGTGAAAAGATAAAGGGCTTTCCGACGGGGCCTGGGCTTTATTTTATGAAAGGCCCGGCGGATAAAGTGCTTTACATCGGCAAGGCCAGCAATCTGCGCTTGCGAGTGGCCAGCTATTTTCACCCCGCCCATCGGATGGGCGGGGTTCAGCCCGGCGGCGACCTGGCTACATCACGCGGGCCGAAAATCGCTGAAATGCTCGGCAAAGTCGAAACCGTTGACTTTCTCGAAACTCCAAACGAAGTTGACGCAGTGCTCAAAGAAGCCCGTTTGATTAAAGACATCCGTCCGCCTTACAATACAGACCTTGTCGATGACAAGACGTTCCCATACCTGGAAATCACCGGCAGCGAAGATTTTCCGGGCGTCTATATCACCCGGAAACCGCGGCCGCACGGCAGCAGATTATTTGGGCCTTTCGCCGGTGCAAAGGACCTGCGGGGGGTTCTGGTGGTACTACAGAAGATATTCAAGTTTCGCACCTGTAAGCTGAATATCAGAGAAGACGACCGGAAACGCAGATTCTTTCGGCCTTGTCTTTTGTATAGCATAAAGCAGTGCGCCGCTCCTTGTGCAGACAAAATTGACAAGCGTGAGTACAAAAAGATTGTTACAGACCTTATAAAATTCCTGCGGTCGAAGCGTTCAACTATCCTTCGCCAATTAAGAAAACAAATGGCAGAGGCATCTGAGGCGTTTGAATACGAGAAAGCCGCTATGTTTCGCGACCGTATTCGGCTGATAGAACGGCTCGACCGGCGGGGCACGCCCGATGAAGACGTTCAGCCGGAGGTTTTTGCCGCCGACCCTACTGAAGCCCTCATACAACTGCGAGAATTGCTGCAAAGGCCGGAGCCGGTCCGGATTATCGAGGGTATTGATGTCGCCAATATTGCAGGGGCCGAGGCGGTCGGCTCGTTGGTCAAATTCATCGACGGCAGGCCCTTTAAAAGCGGCTATCGAAGATTCAAAATAAAGACAGTCAAAGGTATCGACGACTATGCAATGATTGCCGAAGTGGTCAAACGCAGATATAAATACGCCCTGCGCGGCGAGGAGCTCTGGCCTGACCTTGTTCTAATCGACGGCGGCCTGGGTCATCTGAGAGCTGCTGAAAAGACATTGAGAGAAATGCCCGCTGCGGCGCAACGCGACGAGAAGGCGCCGGCCATAACAATCGCCTCGATTGCCAAGAAAGAAGAAGATATTTACCTGCAGGGTAAAAAGAAACCGCTGAAGCTGCCCGCCAATTCGCCTGTCCGCAAGCTGCTGCAATACGTCCGTGATGAGGCCCATCGGTTCGCCCAGCACTACCACCACATCCTGCGAGACAAAAAAATGCTGAGCAAAAATCCCAATAATTCGTAAAAAATTAGCTCAAACCAGCATTATTATCGGGGCAACGGCATCGACATACTTGCTTGCGGAGTTCCCCCATAAGCTCCCATATTTATGCGTCCACCGTTTGGGAATAATTCCCCAGTCCAGTCTGAATCCGGAACTCCAGCATCAATGCAAGGACTGGTTACTGCATCCTGAACCCAGGTTTGGCTATTGGGGTCCCATCGGCCTGCCTGCGACTTCAAGTGGTAATCGCCGTTGACCCAGAAATCATCGTTCACATCTTCAGGTGTTCCATTCGTATCCCAGAAACCGATACGAGCAAAATAAGGGTCTGCGTCAATATTGCCTTCGCCCGGCCAGCCACCCTGGACATCAGTGTAAGTTACTATGTTGGTGAGATCTCTTTCTATCTGAACGCCATCGGAGTCAACACTGTTGTAATAGATAATGGAGTTGGCGACTATTGGCTCAGAACCCGAAATACCTCGCTGTTTATTTGCAACAATAGTACAGTTGATGATTGTTGGTATGCCACCGGCAATGCCGTGTTGGCCGTTTTCGGCAATGATACAGTTGTTGATTGTGGCGTAATTGTAGAAAATATGCCGTCCCTTCGCCTGTTTCCACATTTCGATGCCGGAACCGGCGTTAGTAGTAATGCCGCAGTTTATGATTATTGGATTGCTGCTGTTGTACAATTTGATACCGGAGCCTGCATTTCCGGTAATGCAGCAGTTGACAATTGTAGGAGAAACATCAGAGCAATAGATGCCGTTGTTTGCATCGGTGATAGTAAAACCAACGAGCATACAGTTTGCGTCTTCACCTCCGGCAAAAGTTACCGCATGATTGCCACCGTCGATAACGGTCGCAGCCACTACATTCGGGTCGTTGGGGTCAGTCGAGGTGAGCGTTAAATTTTTGCCTTTGAAATTGATGTTTTCAGAATAGATACCCTGGCCGAGCACTATATGGTCGCCGGGATGAGCTTCATTAATGGCATGTCGAATATAATCGTACCTTTTACCGCTGGTCAGGTTCTCAATTGGTCCATCCACAGTAGCAAATGAGGGCACGACCAGCTCGATGCCGTTGCCGGTTCCTAAATTGCGAGAATACTGCTTATCGACAGGATTATTCCAGTGCTCATGTACGCCGAGACTGGCCAATGGCGTTCCGTCACCTTCAGGGTCATAAACCGTGCCTGAGGGAGGCTTGTCCGCCAGTGCCGCCTCGTGCATATAATTGTCGGGATTACCGGTTACATCAACCATATCCTGGTTCAATCCATCTTCATATCGTAAAAAGTCCAATCCAACAGAATCAATAGCCACCGGGTCCTGTGAGACAAATATACTGGAGCACCAGTCATCACCGAAGGATACATACTTTAACACATTTTCTGATTGATTTCTTGCTCCATACAATCCATCAATCATATACAGCAGCGTCTTTCCGGCCAGATGCCTGTGTCCGTTCAAATTGACCAGGCAGTTATATGAGCCCATACTTTGACTTCGACCGCCATAATTGTGCAGAGGCTCAGGTGTCCAGCTATTTCTGGACGGAAAATATGTTGAACCAAAATGGTTCTTTGCGCATAATGTAACACCATACAATGAATGGGGTCTTAACAGCGCCATATTGATTAGGTACTTGGCGCCAGTAACACATTGGGGTAAGTAGGCAGTTCCGGCCTTCGTATGAAGAGGATTACTGCTGTCATACACTGCTGCAATACGCCCATTGCGGGTGCTGCCGGCTACAAACTTGATAGATTGAAAATTCGGGTCCGGATTACTTCTGACCTTGTTGAAAATGGGGTCGCCAATATACCGAGAGGCATCGTAAATGGTAATCGCCGAACCCGAAACGCCTACTACGTTTATAAGCTGATTGAGGACCGAGTAAATCACATGAGGACTGGGCATACCCTGACCCCGGGTCCACGTAGAGCCGGAGTCCTGGTTCATATTAATCTTGATAGTGATTTTTTCACCCCGCTGATAGCCGACATCCCCTAAGCCCCTGGTCTGGTTGAAATGCCTGAAAAGTGCGTTCCACGCATTCGGGTCGTTTGCCTGGCCGGTCAGCTTCTGGATGGTTTTGGAGACCATATAATCCACTACGTTCTGGTCGGTGCTTTCATCGTCCCACCAGTTGCCGGTGGAGCCGTCCCAGCTGGTCGCAGCCGGGTCGTGCACCCACACAACGCGGCCGGGATGAATTCCTTTCGCTACGCCGATGGGGCTGTTCGGCAGGTCAGTCGGTGTAAATGCTGCTTCTGCAGGGAGCTGCCCGGTTACATTAAGAGACCACCATACTGCCGTAACACTTACAATGATGCAAACGGCCGCAATAACGTACCGCGATTGACGAAGGGTCCGCTTAGCTTTACGGTATGCTAAAGTTGAACCAATCAGCCCTGTAATCCAAACGACAAAACCGCTCGCAAGCGGAGCCGCCACCCGCTGGCAGGGATACGTCGCACGGGAAGGCTTCGGCAGGACACGAATGAGGAACCAGAGCAGCGACAACAGCCCTGCAATGGGCAAAAGCCATATCAGCCAGGGATATTTCCTGTTGTGTAGAAAACGCTTGCCCCGCCCCTCCGAGGGGCGGGGCTTGCCTGTTTTCGGGCAAACCGACAAAATGTTTTTAGCTTTTCGCAATAGCATTTCCACACCTCCATAACTTTCGGCCGCAGCCTCCTATGGTACGTTTTTTTCATTTTTGCTCATTATACTATCCGGCGCCGACACACGCAACATAATATTTGGCTACACACAGAACCCCAACCTGAATACCAACGATTATTGTTCAACTTATAAGCGAGCACCAACGAGAAAACTTATGAAGTGAAAAGTACAAATCCCTTGCAGATGCCTTGTTTTGTCAGACCAGAAAACGATAAATCCTAAATCCTAAACTCTAAATCCTAAACAAATTCAAATATCTAAATTCAAATGCGGATACGCACGCTTCTGACAGGCGTGACAGAAACAATTGGTTTTCACCGTAAGGTGTCCTCCGAAAGGAGTCCTTAGGACTGCGGAGAACATTTGAATCCCGCCCGTCGAAGACGGGACGGGATGAAAATTTGAATCCCTCGGCTTCGCTCGGGACAGGCTTCGATATTGTTTAGGATTTCAGATTTCCCGATGAATCGGTATTAGTATTTAACTTTGCTAAGCAAAGTAGATGCGGTGTTGTGAGCGATATGAATCCCGCCCGTCGAAGACGGGACGGGATGAAAAACAACCGGGGCCTATACCGAATCAATCAGTATAGGCCCCGAACTAATACAACACCTGACACTCTTCCCACTAATGCGGGAGTCTAATTAGCCTCACATCAATTTCCCAAATCAGCAGGTACTTATTTAACTTCGACAAATCTTACATCATCTATCCAGAAATCACCAGGTGCAAAAGCTATGTGGAATGTGATGCAACCGGGACTGACGTCCGCATCAAAAACAGGAGTTGTTATGCTGTATTCCGCCCATTGGTCGGTCATAGTCATAACCTGCTCACCATATCCAGACCATGGGTCTTGTGCCAGCTCCGGTTTGAAATTGATATCCATTGTACCCTGACTGCACTTGAGAAAGGCCGAAAGAGTGTACTGCTTGCCTGCTTCAAAAACGTGTCCGGCGTGCTGCAGACCGGCATCCCAGAAGTTCGCACCTGCTGCCGGAACCACAACATGCAGACAGTAGTTTCCCTCAGCCGGATCATCGGTAACCACTTCCGTGGTAACGCTGCCGTATGTGCTCCAGGGGTCAGCAACACCGTCCTCGAAGCCACCGTTAGCCAGAATATTGGCAGGAGCCCCAAGAGCAGTAAGCTCACTAACCTCATCCGCAGACAACGCCCTGCCGTAAATACGTACATCGTCGATGAGGCCGTCAAAGAAACGTCCGGTCGCTTCCGGATTCTCGCCAATCAAAAATGGCATTTCGTTCATTTGAACCCCACCGAGATCAGGGTTGCTACCGTCTTCAATTCCGTCGATATAGATGCGGCCGCCGTTCTGGAGATCATACGTTGCAGCGACGTGATGCCATTCGCTCAAGGGCAGCTCAGTCGCCGAGTTTGCCGCCTGCCAGCCCCGGTCACCACCTGAGAATCCAAAGTGCATACCTGTGGTCAGGTTGTTGACAGCAATCCTCCAGGCGTTTTCACCCTTAGCCATGACAGTCATCCAGGCAGTTGTGACCGACCTGATGTTTATCCAGGCTGAAGCGGTAATCGCTTCGTTAAGGCCGTTGATTGTTGCATTGGTGCCACAGTCCACGTAGTCACCGTCGCCGTCAAAGTCCAGCGCGCCGCCTAACACTCCGATCGCCCACTGTGGGTCGCCCATAAGGATACCGTCAAACCCATTGCCGCTTGAATCAGCCGCTATGGTCCCTTCGCCATCATCTAACGTCCAATGCGCCACGGGCCCGGGGACTCCAAGGACTCCTAATAGCTCTACTTCGGCAATCTGCATTAGGCCATCGTTATTAGGACGACCGACCTGGAACGTGACCTGGTAGTACTTGTATGCCACGTCATTCTCAAACGAAATCGGTGTGGCATTCATGGTAAACCGCGGCCATAACGCCTCCTGGGCGAAATCAACAATATCACCACTGGCAATCAAGGTATATGGCCCATCTATACTGTCATTTGAACCGGACAGTTCAAACGCAATTGGATCACGGCCATAGTCGTCGTTGGCTGTGGTGAAAGTCAGTGCCGTAACAATACTCGAGCCAGAAGCCGGCTCGACCTGGAATCCGGTTGCCATGGAGCCTCCTTTGAAGTGCAGATACTTCTTTGAGGTATCATTATCGATCGCCAGGGCGGGATATTCGGCACCAGGCCAGTCTCCGTCGTTCGGAACACCCTGAACGATATCGCCAGGCGCTGTTACGTCAGATAGCAAAAGTCTTTGAATATCTACATCTGTTAGAGTCCTGTTGTAGAGTCTGACTTCGTCAATCAGACATGTCATGATTCTATCGCCCCCGAAACCAATGTCCCTACCCACACTGATCAGGCCGTCAAAGTTGGTGGGTACATGCTCAGCAACATTGGTCGCTGTTTGCTCAATACCATTAAGATACAACTTGCCCTGCTCGGGCGAGATTGCTATAGCGGCAAAGTACCATTCGCCGTTGGGAATCAGCAATCCTGAGGAAAACGACCAGTATTGATCGGCACCCCACATATAACGCAGTTCAGTACCATCTTGCTGTAAACCTAAGCAACCAGGGCTGGTGCCTCTGTGAGTCAAGATACCTGACCATCCCACCGGTGTCTCATCGTGTTTTACCCAGCCTGTAACAGTAACGGTGTTAGTGACAATATTCAGAGGAGCTACAGTCTCAATGTAGTCAACTTCATCACTTTCAATAGCCAGGGCACCCCCGAAAATACCTGTCGCCCATTCCGGATTTCCGAAAAATTGAGCGTGGTTACCGTGACCTGATTGGTCAAGTACTGTGGTACCTTCACCGGACTCGAAATCGTAGTATATCAAAAGATCCGGATCTTTTATTGCTATAGGCGTGAAATAACTATCGCTATGCTTGGCGATAACGTCATCGGAAAGGGCCGTGTCGTAGATAGCCACGCCAAAGACGGCGCCGTCGAAGTTATCGAAGACCCCGCTTCCGTCCGCACCCTGTGCGCCGTAGCCGATACCGACCAGGCCCGACAAGGTAATAGCTCTATCGACACTGGCTTGATAGACACCGTTTACATACAGCGCAGTCGTAGCCGCATCTTCGCTGGAAACAAAGGCCAGAACGGTATATTCACCGGGTGCGGTGGGAACGCCGTAATCAAGGTCCACTACGCCGAAGAGGGTCGCGCCGTACGTACCGGTATTGTTCCACTGCTCGTACTTGAGCCCTGCCTTGGTATCGCCAAACTCTCTTCTGCCGATAAGGCACATGCTCGCTTCTGTTTCATCAGGATTACTGCGAACGACGAACTCATAGGTAATATCACCACTTAATGCGCCAATATCGTAGAGGCCGTCTTCAACAAAGGTGTCGAGATAAGCTGGTGAATCCCCAGCTACCGTAGCTGCCCAGTTCTTAGTATTCCTATCGACGACTCTGAAGCTCCATACCTTACCAGGATGGAACACACCGGCTCTCGCTGACCCTGTGGTCACATCGACTTTCCAGTAGTATGTGATTCCCCGACTCAGGGCCTCGGCCGGAGCAAAGCCGATTTCGCTCTGCTGACCCTGGGACACACTTGCATCACCGGCTGCTACCAGAGCCTCATCAGTGCCAAAATAGACATCGTACAGAAATGCGGTTTCGCCGGCCATCCAGCTCAGTACAGGCATGTTGTCCACATCTACAGCACCATTGGCTGGATCTGGCTCGCTGGCCACGTCAGGATCAAAACCTTTGAAACTCCAGACCGGACCCGGATTCGTGCCGGTAACAGCAAACTCATCTATCTTCCAGTAGTATGTAACAGCAGCCTCAAACGCCCCTGGGTCAAAGGATGTAACCATGACCTTGCCCTTGAACGTACTCGGGTCGCCAGCCGCTACGGCCGCCTCGTCCTTGCCGAAGTACACATCGTGCATAATCACTCCCTTGCCGGACGTCCAGCTGAGCTTGGTACCAGATTTTACTTCCACGGCACCGTTGGCAGGATTCGGGAAATGTGCTTCCAAAGGTAATGTCGTGAAGCTCCAGACCTTACCCTCAATTACCGTGCCATCGGCTTGGACCTCATCGACTCGCCAATAGTAGGCCGCCCCAAGGACTAAGTCTGCGAATTGTAATGCCATCTGTGTCTCAGCAAGAAAGTCTGATTCATCGACTGTCGCGTCCGTGCTCAGATATACCTTGTGAGAGACTGCCGTGTCTCCCGCAGTCCACTCCAACATCATCACATCTGCATCAATGGCGCCGTCAGCAGGAACGGGTCCCCGCGCATTTAGTAGTAACCAAGCTGATAAATAATCACCTGCGATGACAGCACGGTCGGCGATGCCGGGACCTTGCCAGGCAACCGCTATGCCGTCGCCGCCGCCGCCTTCTTTGAGTACACCCTCAACGTAGTACTTCTGACCGGCTTGCAGAGTTACAGGAGCGGCAGAGGCCTGGTCGGGGTTGTCCGACCCACCGGTATTGTCCCAGTCGTATGGGTCGCACCAGCCGTCTATCCAGGCAATCCGTATTACATTGGCCGGGTCATCGTCGGTACTCAGTAAAAATTCGCTCGCATCGTCACTGGCAATCCAGAAGTTGTAATCGCCGGTTTCGGGCGGATAGAGATAACCGCGAACTCGGGCTCCATAGTTGTCACCGTAGGGCGGGCTGTACGGCAAGTCAAAAGCCGTCAGATACCCGCTGTCGTCCGGAGCATCCGGGAAGCGGGCATTGTTGTAAAGGTCGCTCAGAACGGTACCGTCGATGCCGTTCCAGTACTCAATCAGGACCTTGCCGGTCGGCTGGCCAACAGCATTACCCACCAGACCCAGCACCAAGACAAAAAAAGTTAAAAGAAACAATCGTTTACACATAATACTTCTCCTTGAATACTCTTCATTGTAAGAAGATTAAATTTTCCTTAAATACTCTTCATTGTAAGAATATTGAATTTTTGTTTTGGCAACAAGCCAAAACATTTGTTGTTATCGACAAGCAGATAGACAAACACCAACCACCTGGCTGTGCCTGTCTCTAACAACCTCCACACAAGCAACAAAGAATCTTCACCAAACCCTGCGCTTGTTTAAAATAATTTTATTGTAGGACATGGCTTTATGGCCACCTCCTTGCGAAAGCCGTGTTTGAGCTGTAAGTATAGAAGTTCCACCTCCAAGGTATCAACCTCACTCCAACTCTGTTCCTCACCTAAAACTTTTTAGGTGTTTGCCCAGGAACTGCGGATAATTTACAACCAGAAGGTCAAATTCCGTTAAAACCCTCCAGCCTTACATACGTTCTTTGTACCAAATCAGCTATGTTCTCGTCAAGGAAAATGTCATAAAATGTGACAAATTTTCAATGAAATTTATGCAAAAATGTGCAACCTTTGTATTTACAGAGTGTTACAAACACTTTGCGAAAAAAAATACCCAAAACTCCTTTTTCAGCGATGTTTTTTTTGGCTCTACAACAGCCGTTTAAGACCGGAAAAACACCCCTAATAACCACCAATCGAACACCGACACTCGTTGAGTGGTGAGTAGTGAGTATTCAACACACCAATTAACCACTCCCCAATTAACCATTTAACCCTTAGATTTTCTATTTCTAATCGCTTATTTTTCCTCGGTTTTCTCCTTGGGACTACTATCATCGCCGGCCTGGCTCCGGGCATCTGTGCTTTCTTGAGGGGCGATATGGGCTTGTTCAGGCTTTTGGCGTGCCGCACTTTTTTGGTCTTCTGAACGCACATCCTTTTTGCGTTTGAAAACTCTCAAAATAGGATTACCTGCCACTTTTGCCTCTACAGCATTGCCGGCTTCAGTCTTGGTTGCTTCAACTTCCTTCTTGTCCACCTCGCTCGGCTTGGCATCAGTGTCTTTTCCCGGGTTAGTTTTCTCCTTCGGTTTTGCAAGCCGGTCCACATCAGCATCAGAAAGAACCCTCTCAGGACCTGCCGGTGCCCGCTGCTTGGCGGACTCGGCTGCTTGTTCTTCAGCAGCCCACTGAACCCTTCGCAAACTCAAACCGATTTTACGGGAGTCGGTATCAACCTTCAGAATCTTAACTTCAACTTCATCTCCGACCTTAACAATATCCTGAGGCTTATCAATTTTGTGGTCGGCAAGCTCGGAGATGTGTAATAGTCCCTCCAAATCAGGCTCAAGCTCGACAAACGCGCCAAAATTAGTAAGCTTTGCCACTCTGCCTCTAATAATATGTCCCGGGATATATTTTTCGGGTATAGCCCGTATCCAGGGGTCTTCTGTGATTTGTTTTATACCCAGCGATACCCGCCGTTTTTCTTCGTTGACTTCCAGAACAACGCATTTTATTTCCTGTCCC
>JBAQFY010000089.1:0-23451 GCA_049287505.1 Sedimentisphaerales bacterium
CCCTGCCAACATATTTTTCCGGGTCTAACACTTTTTCAAAGTTGATTTTACTGAAAGCAATATCTGCTTTTAGCCGGCTAATTAAATCGTTGGGCCTGCCGAATTTTTTTACCTGCGCGGCGGCGGCGTGTGAATGCAGCCTTATTTTCTCGTGCAGCTCCTGTCTGTTTCCGCCGGACTTGACCGCCGCCATCAGGATATTTTCGGTGGCCATAAAAGGCAGCTCCGCTGCAACGTGTGCAGCTATTACCTCTGGATAAACAACAAGCCCGGTGGTAACATTGATAAGGATTTGCAAAATTCCGTCAACAGCCAAAAATGCTTCCGGAATGACCACCCTTCTGTTGGCTGAATCATCGAGCGTTCTCTCAAGCCACTGTTCGGAGGCGGTCATTTGCGGGCTGGAGGCCAGGCTTAATACCAATCTGCTCAGGGACGTTGCCCTTTCACAGCGCATCGGATTTCTTTTATAAGGCATTGCTGAAGAGCCGACCTGGGTCTTCTCAAATGGCTCTTCAATTTCTTTGAGGTTTGCGAGCAGTCGAATGTCATTACACATCTTGTGTGCGGATTGTGCGATTGAAGCTAAAGTGTTGACGATGAGGGCATCGATTTTTCGCTGATATGTCTGGCCTGTAACGGCGCAGGTTTTTTTGAAGCCGAACGCAGCGGCGACGAGCTTGTCGAGCTGTTTGACTTTGCTGTGGCTGCCGTCGAAAAGCTCCAGGAAAGAGGCCTGTGTTCCGGTGGTACCTTTGACGCCTCTAAACAGCAGCGTCTCAAGCCGATGTTCGATTTCCTGCAGGTCCATCACGAACTCGTAGCACCACAGCGCAGCCCTTTTGCCAACGGTGGTCAACTGGGCCGGCTGAAAATGGGTAAAACCTAATGTGGCTAACGAGCGGTTTTCCTTTGCAAATCTGCTCAGCAGATTTATTACCACGGCCAGCTTGGCTGCGATTAGTTGCATTGCCTCTCGCATAATTATCAAATCGGCGTTGTCACCAACGTAGCAGCTTGTTGCACCGAGGTGGATAATCGGCTCAGCCTTTGGTGCAACGTCGGCGAAGGTGTAAATGTGCGCAATAACATCGTGGCGGAATTCCTTTTCGTAGCGTGCGGCTCTTTTGAAATCAATATTATCAAGGCGTTTGGCCATCTGGTTTATCTGGCTTTGTTTTATATTCAGGCCGAGTTTTTTTTGTGCCTTTGCAAGTTCCAGCCAGAGCCTGCGCCAGGTGCTGAACTTTTTTTGTGCTCCGAACAGCTCAGCCATTTCTTTTGAGGCATTTCTTTCTACGAGAGGACTTACATAGTTTTGATACTCGGTTTTTTGATTTCGATTTTTTTTTGCCATTTTTTTCTCTGTGTTTAGGCTTATCTGTTATTAAGTTTTGCCTGGCGTTCAGCCAGAAGCTGCTCAATTTGCTCGATATCTTCTCTGCTTAAATCCCAGTCTGAGGCCGGGGTGGTTTCGAAAATCTGCTCGGGTCTGCGCGCACCGACAATTGCGGCGGTAACTTCAGGCCGACGAAGAACCCAACTAATAGCTAATTGGGCCAATGTCTTACTATTTCTTTTTGCAATAGGCCTAAGCTGCTCAACAAGTTCTAATGTTGCGGTAAACTGCGGCTCGTGAAAATCGGGATTTCTTCTTCGATGGTCATCCAGAGGTAAATCCGCAAGCCTTTCCTGGCTGAATTTACCCGTCAGAAGACCTCTCTGCATAGGGCTGTATGCAACAACGCCGATATTGTTTTGAGCACAATAGCCCAACAACTCATCTTCGACCTCACGATGGAGCATGCTGTAAGGCGGCTGAAGCAAGGCAACAGGGTGAATTTTCTGGAGTCGTTTTATTTGCTTCACGTTAAAATTCGATACACCAAGATAACGAATCTTGCCCTCTTTCACTAATTTGGCCATTTCTTCCCAGGCCTGCTCGATGTATTCTTCCGGCTCGGGCCAGTGCATCTGATAAAGGTCTATTATCTCAATGCCGAGTCTTTTTAAGCTGGCGTGACATTCCCGGCGAATACTTTGGGCTTTCAGGCAGCTTACTTTTTCCTTTTTCTCATTCCAAAGCAGGCTGCATTTTGTTGCTATGATTGGTTTTTGTCTTGTTGCCCTCAGGGCTTTTTCAAGGAGCTCCTCGGAATGTCCGAGCCCGTAAATAGGGGCAGTATCTATCCAGTTTATACCTGTTTCGAGCGCGGCCAGAATTGCAGCAACGGCCTCATCGTCGTCCTGTGGTCCCCAGCCGAACTGCCAGGGCCCGCCCATCGCCCAGGTGCCCAGGCCCACAGTAGTAAGTTTCAAATCAGTATAGCCCAATTGTCGCATCTGCATAATAGACCTCCTGAAAATTTGAAAAACGAACTATCAGGTCCGCTCAGTAGTATATTGCGACTTTAGGTGCTCATCAATATTTTTGTGCTCGGCGATATAAAAAGGGCATCCTTCCTGTAAGCCAAAAACAGTCATAGATTACAGACCTTAGGCCCCTGCCCGAACAAGGTAGTGGTCTGTAAGACAATAAATGCGTTGTGGTAGGGGGTGTTCGCGAACCGTCCCTACAGCTCGTTTATCCTGCATACCAGTCCTTTGTTGATATGTTTTGTTTTTATTTCAGCATTTTGTTAGTTCGCAGTCCCGAAAGGGACGCCTGTCGGCGGATGTATTCGGCCCGCCCGAGAAATTTTCTTATTCTATTCTCTGTGGCGGTTCCATCTTTTTGGGTCTCGATTTCGGAGACGACCTTGAGCAACTGGTTATTTGTGAAACACAAAGTCTTTACGATGCGCATAAAGGTTCGCTCAGCCATCTCGGCATCGCCCATAATCTGGTGTACTTCGATATCGAGCTGACGATTGTGCGGCAGCTTTGCGGTACCAAAAATAAAACCAAGCGGGGTCTGCGGTTTTTCTATAAGTGCCCAGTCAAAAGTGAGTGTATCCGTTTTTGTTTGGTCCATTTTGACAATCCGGCCTTCCACTTCAAAGGCCTTTTGCTCGAACCGCATTTGCGGGGTAGTCGTCTCGGCAGCTAAAAGGTACCGGCAGTTAGCCCAGGCGCTGGGTCTGTCGGAGCCGATTGCGAAACTGCTGCTTAAAGAGAAGACATTTTCCTGGTACTTCCATCGCTTTTCAGTTTTCCAGCCGTTGCCTGCCGGCATTGATACCGATAAACCGGCATGAGTTAATTTTATCGGCTCCGAAAGAATAAGAGCAGACTTTGAGGCGACTATAAGACGGGCAATGAGCAGAGCAACAATAAAAAGTCCAAAAAGGGCTATTTTATCGCCTCCAATCTTTCTTATATCGTAAGTTTTGTCCATATATACGGTAATAATAATTGCCAGGCGCTTTTTTTGCAAGCTTACTCCGTTATGACCAAAGGGCATCACTTCGGGAGAAATTACAACGGTGTACAAAAAAGGAAGATTTCTAACGGGGTAAATCCTTTAGACTATATCTTTTTGTGAGAAAACCGTAGTTATGGGACCTGCATCCTGTGCCTATTGAAGTTAAGCTCACGCCTGATAAGTGCGGGATGGGAATCGCAGCAAGCCCCGTTAGAAATCTTCTTTTTTACATCATATTCATCTTTACCCCATCGAAATCTCTAACGGGGCAAGTTTAATGTAAAACGCCTCTTGCTTATAGCCGATTTATATATATATTTTCTAAAGAGGTTGATATGAATAAGGTGATGTTGCTGCGCGGGGACGAGCCGGAGAAAATCCTGCAAACCGCGATTGATAAAAAAGTACCCGCCATTATGTCATATTTGTCCAAAGGCAAATGGCACGTCGCAAAAGTGCTGCTGACCGAGCTTGCTGGGAGCAGACTAAGTTTAGAGAGTATCACCTCGAAGAAAAAGCAGCACCCGGTAAATATACAGGCCAATCAGCCGGTCGGCATATCATTCAAATATGAATACGGCAAGTTTGTTTTTGATACAACTGTGGTTGGTTTTGAGCCGTCGTCCAGCCCAGGGGTTGACGAGGGATGGGGCGGAACAATAATACTTGCGGTGCCGGACCGGATTGAAGTTGTCCAGAGGAGAAGTTATTACCGTGTTAATGTGCCCGAATCGCTGAAGGTAAAGGTGATAATGTGGCATCGCAGCGGCAGGCGCCAGGCCAAAAAGCAGATACAGGATGCTACAGAGGATATACACAATTATTGCCAGGGCAGGCTCGTTGACATTTCCGCCGGCGGCGCCCAGGTTGTAGTTTCATACCCGGACGAGGCGGACTGTCCTGAATCTGTCAGGCAGGAGGCTAAAGGTAATTCATCCAGGACTTTTCGTGCGGGAGAGCTGGATTTCAAGAAAGGTCAGTTTGTTGGGATGCGATTTACACCTATGCCTTATGAAATACCATTGGTGTTCAGCGCTCAGATTAGAAATATCCTGCCGACCGCAGACGGCAAGAGTGCCTCTCTCGGACTGCAGATTGTTGGTCTGGAAGCAAGTCCCGAAGGTCGTGAAGTTCTGGCGCGGCTTACCGGTATTGTCGAGCAATATTATCAGATAAATCAATCCGGCGCCAGGCAGCGGGACATGCAGCCAGTCCGGCACACAGTGTAATACGCAGGACAAAGCCGCCCGGATTCTCTTTATCTCTCTATAGCCCCTATCACAAGTTAAAATATCAGGAAATCAGGAAAGGACAAAGTTAATCTTATATTCTGGTAACCTGGTACCCTGATAACCTGATACCCAATCCCTGATAACCTGATAACCTGGTACCCTATTTGTTTTGGAGTGTTTTGTTTTAGTCTTCAGCTTTCTAAGTGACGTCGTCCTGGTCGGCGATTTGGCCTTTGTCAACAGTCGTCAAAGCCGAATGTTCTGCCGGGACGAGGTTGTGCTTATTGCGGATTACTTTATAGTAAAGCCATTTCATGAAGCTGCTTGCTGCAAAGCCGCAGAAAATCAGAACTAAAGCCGCCGGTATGTTCCAGATAACAAATGCCAGGAGCAGCAGCACCCTTATAAGGTATTCAAACGGCTTTCTGCCCTTCAGATACTGATTGAGGATATGTGGATATCGAACCCTGCTGACCATCAGCACCGCCACACCCAGGGCCAAAAACGGCAGGACATAAATAATTACATTCAGGCTCGGCAGTGTTTCCTGATAGAGTATTATCAGGCTGACTATTACCCCTGCAGCGGCGGGCGTTGGCAGGCCAACAAAGCTCATGTGCGCGGATTCATCCTCCTCGTTTTCCACATTGAATCTGGCTAATCTAATGGCCGCACAGCTTATATATCCCGCCGCTGCCACCCAGATGAAACGTTCCAGGAAAGTCTCAACGACCGGATTAAGTCCGGCAATGCCGGTCAGCTTGTATTCCAGAACCTTCAGCATCAAAAATGCCGGCGCCACACCGAAGCTGATCATATCGCAGAGGCTGTCGAGCTGGCCGCCAAAGCTGGAAGTGCTCTGGTGCATTCGTGCCAGCCGGCCGTCGAGCATGTCGGCAATCATTGCCAGCAGTATCATGTAGCCCGACATCGCAAAATAAGTAAACTGCCCGAGGCCGAGCTTTGCACCTTTAGCGGCGAAAACAATGGCCGCAAAACCACATACGCCGTTGAGAATAGTTATCAGCGACGGCAGGATGGTAATGGACTTTAACCTTTGTCTTCGCACTCGCCGCAGCAGACTTTTTTTGCCCCTGCTTGTTGCCGGCAGGGGTTCGGTTTTTAATCTCGGCATTTCTCGTACCTCATATAAATCCGAAATTCGAATATCGAAATCCGAAACAATATCTAATGACCGAAATTCAAATGACCAAAACAGTGAATTTTTAAAATTTGAACGTTAGAATTTTGGTTTCGTTTCGCATTTCGGATTTCGTGCTTCGTGCTTTCCATTATTTAGCATTTCATATTTCACCAGAGGTGTCAGGCCTGCTTTGACCTTATCGCCTATCTGGACCAGGCATTTTGTATTTTCACTCAGAGGCACATACAATTCTGTTCTGGAGCCGAATTTTATCATCCCGAATTTTTGACCGCCGACCAATTCCCTGCCCTCTGCTGTATCACAGACGATTCGCCGGGCAATCGCCCCGCTGATTTGCCGGACAATCAGTCTGTCCTGCGGGCTGTCGGTTCTGATTAGATTCAGGTCATTGGACTCATTGACCCTCGCGGAATGCGGGTTTAGTGCATTTTTGTATTTGCCTTTTTTATAGGTGATTTTTTCAACTTTTATGTTACACGGAGCACGATTAATATGAGTGTCGAAGATGCTCAAAAATATCCCAATTCGCAGTGCAGACCCGCTCTGCCCTTCTTGATTTCGTAAGAAAGAAGGGGGGGCCTCCATTGTCTCGATATCAGTAATCTTACCGTCAGCGGGTGCCAACAGCAGGTTCCTGTCCGAAGGACAGCGACGCTCAGGGTCGCGGAAAAACATCAAAGACCATATCAAAATAACGGCTAACAGCCCAGCACCAATTAGGCGTGGGCCTAAGCCCAATTGGTGCTGGGTGCTCAGCAGAAAGACAACCATCACAGCAAGCAGCGCCGCAGGGAAGATAACTACCTGCGGCCAACCATATTTTGTCAGAGGAATTCTCATAACCAAAGATTAACACAAATTCAAGCTGATTAAAACAAATAAATTCGTGAAATCTATCGTCAAGAATCAGTGTAATCGGCGGCTAAAGCCCGCCCATCGGATGGGCGGGCTAAATCTGCGAAACTTGTGCCCGCGGAGGCGGGTATCTGCGGTTAGAAATCTGTGGAAATAGAAAAAGGCCGACCCTGTGGATATCGGCCTTTAAGGAGGAGGGGGGGTGAAGTAGGATTTTTATTCTTAACAGTTATTTACCAAGGGTTTATTTTTTTCAAAAGCTGCCTGCACCCATCGGTAACGCAGGCACCGCTGCCTCATAGGAACGTCCCATAATTACTGTTCCTATAATCTATAGACGCAGCCCAGGCCAAAAAGTTACGGGATTTTTCAAAAATTTCTCAAAATTCCTTAAAAACAGCGATTCCAGGACAAAAAAGGCCGGGCAAATTCATCCTAAGCGATGTCGAAGGAACAAGCCCGGCCTATTTGCTCAGAACACTAACGAGATGCTCATAATGCACTGAAAATCGTCCAGCGGCCGGGTTGATTATAAACTTGCCTGACTCCGATACCTGCCCGTTTCCACTGGATTATTTCCCCATCCTTTTCGATTTCTAAAGTGCAGGGTACAACCAAACCTTTCGTTTCAGGGTTGGGATGCCCAGCTGCAGGCCCTACGGAAATAATGCGTAGGAATTTGATTTGACCAAATTGCTTTTGGATAAAATCGGCTGGTACGCCTTCACACAATTGGCCTGCCCTTGCATAGTCCTTGGCAATCAAAGCCTCAAAGAACTTACGGACAACTTCGACGGCAACTTCCTCATCTGTAAGACTTCCCTGAGCCAGGCCGACCTCCTGGGTCGTCTGGTCGATACGCACAACCTCTGCGGGGACATCATCCAGAGTGAACACTTTGGCCTCTATGGGCTGATTGTAGCCGTTAAACTCCATCAGACTCAGGTACTGATACTCGCCGCCCTTGAACTGATAGAACTTTATGGCTGTAACGAGTTTGGTGGCCTGGTCAACTGACAGGACGCTGCGCCGGCTCGGACTCGTAGCTGTTACAACAATCGGCTCGGCCTTGTTGGAAGGTTCGTCAATCTCTATCTTGACTTTGCCTTCCGCTTCTTGTTTATACAAACGTTCAACAACCAGCCTTGGGTCGAATGCCTCGACAAATTTCAGCATTTGGTCGGCAACAGCTTTGTCCCTGACGGTAACCAAAGCGTTTTTCTTTTTCAACCAAACCTGTGCCTTATTTTCTTTCCATACTATTACTTTGGCCCCATCGTTAGGAGCGTCCCAGGACGGCATATGCATACGCACGTTTTTGACCTGTCCATCTTCATTAAATTCAAGCCAGAACTCCTTTGGCTCATCTTCGTGTCCCGAGGCAAGCTCTTTGATGTGGATGTAGCGGACGGAATGGTTGGCCTCGACGGTTTGCTCAAAGGCGTACGCTGTGGGAATTGTCTTACTCCAGAAGTTTATTGACAGCACGACGGCTACAATTATCACCGCCGCTGCGGCTAATTTTGTAAAGGGGTTCATAATAAATCTCCTTGCAATGAATTTGGTACTCAATTTCTCAATTCTTTCCGACTCGCCGATTGATTTGGTCTCGATTCGGCTCATAACGTTCTCGATGAGTGTCTCGTCAGGGCCGATTGCCTGAGCCAGTTTTTCCAATCTTTTTTCCAATGTTTCTTCGGCAGTCATTTTTCTGACCTCTCTAATATTTTTCGCAGACGTCTGTGTGCTCGCGAAAGCTGTTTGGTTACGGTGCCAACGCCTCGGCCGAGTAAATTAGCGACATCATTGACGCTGTTGTCGCCGAAATAGCGAAGCATTACGACCTGTTTTTCGGCCCCGGGTAGTTTTACAACGGCAGCTAAAAGTCTCTGTTTGTCCTCATCGAGCCGGCCGTCCGGATTTTCTATCGCCGCGGCGATTTTTGTTTCCAGCCGGGTCTCTTTTGGCTTTCGCCGAACTGAATCCAGTGCACATCTGCGGGTTATTTTCATCAGCCAGGGCCCAAATGATTCCGGTTTTCTCAGCCCGGCCAACCGTTCGTAAGCTCTTACGAAAGCGTCCTGCGAGACATCTGTTGCCGAATGATAATCGCCCAGAACGTTCAGCGCAACGGCACGTACAGGCCGTTCATAACGTTTTACAAGCACGGCAAAAAGGCCTTTTTCGCCGCTTAAAACTGCATTTACCAACTCAGCATCTGTTTGCACCTGAAAAACCTTTCCATACAGAAGCGCTTCAGTTCTCCGTAGCAGAGCTACTGCGAAGGATGAATCTAAGATTAAGAGCAAAATTAAGGCAGAAATGCGACAAGAAAAATTTTTTCGCAGATGATATCACACCAATTAAGCATAAATCCGTGCCCAACCGGCACTGTACAAGCAGACCCCACTGATATATCTGAGGCAGCGGATGCAGAGCTACTTTTTTAATTGTTTTATGTGCCTCATCCCTTCGTTAAGGCGCCATTCAAGTGATGAAAGTATCCAGAATTGGAAGTGATTCACACGCATTTGTAAATGTATCATGTAGATTATTTTTACCGATAGAGTTACTGTTGCTAACTCAATCATCAACAGGCGCAGTTGCTCGCCTCCGATAATCGAAACGACCATCGAGGCCATGATGATAATAACAAAAATGGCGTTAATGAGCTTTGTACGAAATTTTGGTACGCCGCCGATTTTGCCTATGATAGCTCTGACCCGCTCTTTTTCCTTCTGGAAGTGTTCCAGCTCCTGCTTCAGATCATCGATTTCATCTTCAAAATTTTCGTGTTTCTCGTCGTTCATTACAGCCCCTTTGTCAAAAAAGTACAATCTATGTCTGTTTATATCTTAGCGGCATTTGCCATTTAGCTTTTGCCTGGTTACGCCGCTTAAATTAACTGTTGTTATAATAATCATTTCGTTCGGCTGGTACAAATATTTCGGGCATTTTTTGTCCCCGCACCAATTGAACCCACGCTGCGAGGCTGCGACCCGGAACTACGCACAACTCTTTTAAGTCCGGACAATTGGTGCGGGGCTACTGGCCGGAACTGGGGAGAAAAATTTTTTTCTCCGCCCATTCGACTCAAGACTCAAGACTTGGGTCTGGAGTCTGGATGAAAGGCTGTTCAACGTTAAAATCCCCCCGATGGTCTTTCCGGAATTGATTTCGGAAGATATCGATAATTTTCCTCAATTTTGTTATTTCTTTAAAGACCCGAAAAGATTTGCCTTGAAATTTTTTAAATTTACTGTTAAATGCGATGGCTTTAACCTAATCCTGCGATGATGGAATTGCTTTGCATTAGGATTTTGTGCAGGCTGATGGAAAATTTTGGATTTCTCGGATTTTATAAAGTCCGTTGTATTAGGAAATTGTGAAGAACCAGACAAAGAAAGGGAAAACCTGTAATGGACAAAGTTGCAAGAACAAAAATGAAATTGAGCAGAAAAGAGGATAGATTAGTAAGCCCGCTTCAAAAGGCCAGGGCTAAATCTGCGGGATATTTAGAGCGCGGCTGGGTAATTGCGAATCATAAGCTGGTTTCCTTCCACGCCGCATTTATTTCCTCGGTATTGAGTGTTCCGGCGGACGTTGAGAACAAGCTCCAGACGCTGCGTTTTATGTTCGCAAGCTGGGAAACCATTGTTTCTTTGGTTATATTGTATCTATCCTGGCACATTGGCATCGCCATCCACGAGATGAGTCACTTCTTGTCGGCTGTTAAGTTAACTGCTCTTAACAAGGACTCTCAGGAAAAGGCGGACGCGGTTGTTAAAGGCGGAGGAGGTAAGTTCGGATGGTATGCGAAGATGTTCCTGCTGATACCGTGGGGCAAATTCTACGGTGTTAAGAAGGAAGGCGGCAACTTCGCTCCCGACGCACCGTACAATCTGGCCGTGGCCGCCGCCGCGCCGGTCTGGAGCGGATATCTGGCTTTGATATTTCTGCCGATTGCCGCAATAGGCATAGGCGTGGGACTTGCCGCAAATATAGACATCCTCATTTATATCGGCCGGTTCTTCCTTGCTCCGGGCTGCGTGGGCCTGCTGGACAGGCTGCTGGCGGATCCCGGCAAGCTAAGAGAGTTCCGAAGAAGAGAGAAACTTGCCGCCGAACAGGCGGCCAGGGCCGCAGAGGCAATCTCCGAGGAAAGCTGGTTGTACCAGGTAGAAAAGCTCAAGCAGAAACTGCTAAACACCAGGATGCAAATGGTAACTCTCAAAGACGGGACTAAGGTCACTGCTCCGTGGCAGTTCAGAAACTGCGCCATGGGCGGACGCCACACCGAGAAGGAGTATCCTGAGAGCAACATCAGCATGCAGGAAAGTATGTTTATGCCGCTTTCGGCCAAGACATACGAAGAGGCCCAGGAAATGACGGTGAAGCTCCAGTATCGTCTGAAGGAAATCATCGAGTCGGCACCGGGAGCAAAGGTTATGGGCGTCGGCCTGGAAGGAGGTATAGCTCCTTACGTAGATAAGGAAGACACCGACAGGGTACCGGAGCAGAGAATGTGGCGGCTGATGAAACAGGCCGTCCTCGATTGTGAGTACGTCCCCGGCGTGGACGTGGCAATCGCGCTGGACCCGGCCGCCTCGGAGCTGGAAAACGCCTATCGTGAGGAGACCGGACAAAAAGACTCGGTCGGGATGTATCGTTTCTGGAGGGACAAGAGCAAGGTCGATATGAGCCGTGATGAAATCCTCGAGCTTTACAAGGAGGCTATGGAGAACGGCGTGCCGGTTCTGTCCATCGAAGACGGCTTTGGTGAACTCGACCATGAAGGCTGGAAGAACCTGATGAAGGAACTCGGGGACAAGATTTTTGTCATTGGCGACGACCTTGTTACAACGAAGGATGAAAACATCGAGAGCTGCGCACGGAACGGCGAGATAAACACCACACTTATCAAAGCCAACCAGATTGGGACCTTGTCGGAGACGGTGCTTGCCATGCTAACCTCTTTGGCCTATGGAGCAGAACTTGTGGTCTCTCATCGCTCCAAGTCACCGAATGACCCCTTCGAGGCTGAAATCTCAACCGCTATGAACGCTTTGGGTATGAAGGCAGGCGGCGGAGCCAATACCGAGAGACTGCAGAAGTACGGCCGGGTCATGGAAATAATAGCCCTGGCCAAGGCCTCGCAGCGGGAGATGACCGACGAAGATAAGAAAAAGATAGAAGAAAACGTCAAAGAGCTGGTTCGGATATTAACCGGAAAAGAAGACGTGGCGGTTATGCCGGATGCGGCGGAAATCGATATTACCGGCCTGTTGATGCGAATGCTGTCTATCGAAACCGTCAGCGGAACCGAGGAGGCAACCAATGCAGGCATCCCCTCTGCAGCGGCGACCCTGTTCTTAGGCAAAACCGGAACCATCCGTTTCAAAGGCTCAACGCCTCTGGGTACATCGGCCGGTGTTGATGAGGCCATCCATTATGTCGATAGTATCATTGCCCCCGGTGAGCTGACCAGGAAGCATCCTGATGTGTTTACTGATGCCGGCGACGGCACATACCGGTTCAAGAAGGACCTGGATTATGCCGCCATCAAGGCCAAAAACGATGAGAACCTGCTGAATCGATGGAGACAGGCCAGACGCTACGATGGTAAGGGCTGTATGGAGGCCGTCAGGCACATCGAAACAGTTCTTGCCAAGGCGTTTACCGGTCGGAGGCTTGCCAAGCTCGGTACCCTGCTCGACGTGGACAAAGAGCTGCTGCGTCTGGAACACAACCAGGCCGTGGCTGTCGGTATGCTCTCTGATAAGGCATCGAACGAGGACAAGATTAAAGTGATGCAGAGAAAAGGCGTCCTCGGAATGAATGCGATTCTGTCGATGTCACTGGCTCTGGGCCGGGCCATCGCAGCAAGTCAGGGCAAGGAGCTCTGGCAGCTTATTCGGGAAATGGCCGGCGAGACCATGGCCAAGTTTGCCGCGGCAAACGCAACGAACGGCGACAAGAAAGACCTGGCGTCTTTTAAGACCATGGACTTCGAGGAGCTGAAAGCGCAATTTATCAAAATCTCTCAGGAAGCAATCAAAGAGAAGAAAAATATATACGAGCTGCTTAGAGAACAGCTTCCGGTTTATCCTGTATAAATAAGATTATCAGCCCGGCTGGGCCATACAATGGCTTTATGTTCAAACAGGGGGGCGGTCCACGAGCCGCCCCTCAATACAGGGACATAAGAACCTATATGCAAGGGCGAAACGTTAACCGGACGATTTTGTTTGTCATCTTTTTCAGCATTGGTGCGGCTTCGCTGGGCGTTTCTATACTTTGTGATGATTTGGTGCAGTACTATCGGAACAGGCAATTGTTAAGGGTAACGCAGCAATCTGTGAATCGGCTCAAATCCCTCAATACCGACTACGACGTATTGCTGGAGCAGTTGGAAAAAAACCCCGGTCTTATTAAGCGCCTCGCCCCGGCTACGCTCGGCACCGAGCCTGAAGATGCGAATGCAGTTTATCCGAGAGCGACAGCCGAGCAGATGGCTGCCGCTCACAGAGCATTGACGCAAGACCCGAACGACCAATCCCTTGGGCCGATGCTGCCAGAGTGGCTCACCCGGTGCAGCGAGCCTCACCGGCGAACAACTCTTTTTATTGCCGGCTCGGTCTTAATCCTTATTTCGTTTACCTGTTTCACTCCAGTTAAACAGACCCCCACAAAAAAATAACAATAAATTTCCACTTTAGAGTTCGCTGCAACGGGAGATTTGGATTTGACGAAAGCCGTCCGTTTGTTTACACTTAAGCGTCCATTTTGCTATTTCGTCGAACAGGTTGCCAGTGCCGAAAGGCATCCTGAGGAGAAACAAAGGTCGTCATAGGAAGGAGTTGGATTATGCGAACCGTTAATGAAATTTCACGTCGTAAGTTTCTAAAACGCGCTGCAGGGGCGGCTGTCGGAGCGGTGAGCTTTCCGTACGTCGTATCGTCCTCGGCTCTGGGCAAGGCGGGAAATATTGCTGCGAGTAACAGAATCACGGTCGGCTGTATCGGCGTTGGGCCTCAGGGAACCGCCGTTATGCGCAACTTCCTGGCCCAAAAGGATGCCCAGGTAGTGGCGGTTTGTGATGTTAAAAGCAATGTTCTCCAGGCGGCCCAGGAGCTTGTGAATAAGCATTACGAAAAAACCGGCTGCTCAGCTTACAATGACTTTCGCAAACTGCTCGGGCGCGATGACATTGATGTGGTCCTTGCCGCTACGCCCGACCACTGGCACGTGCTGGTAGCGCTGGCGGCGGTCAAAGCGGGAAAGGACGTTTATCTGGAAAAACCGATGGGACTGAGTCTGGCCCAGGACCAGGCCCTGCGTACCGCGGTGCACCGTCACGGAAGGGTCTTTCAGTTCGGTACCCAGCAGCGTTCAAGCCGTGATTTCCGTTTTGCCTGCGAGCTGGCGCTGAACGGCCGCATCGGAAAACTGCACACCATAAATGTCTGGTCTCCCGGCAGCAGCCAGGGCGGCTCACCGGAACCCGTGCCTGTGCCGGAATGGCTTGATTACGATATGTGGCTGGGGCCGGCCCCTTATACGCCTTATACTAAAGACCGCTGCTCTAATGCGCTATGGTGGTTCATTTCCGACTATGCCCTTGGATTCATCGCCGGCTGGGGCGTGCATCCGCTGGACATTGCACTGTGGGGCGGCGGTGAAAAAGTCGCCTGCCCGGTGGAAATCGAGGGCAAAGGCGTCTGGCCGACCGAAGGGGTATGCGACACGGCTATGAACTGGAATATTGTCTGCAAATATGACAGCGGCGTAAAAATGAACTTTACTGGCGACCCTTTTCCGGAAGAATGGAAGAATCGCTATGGCCGAACGACCTCCCACGGAACGGCCTTCGAGGGCACCGAAGGATGGGTGCACGTTGACCGCTCGGGAATTAACGCTCATCCGAAGGAGCTGCTGACCACCGAGTTCGGGCCGAACGAAATTCACTTGTACCAGAGCGGCAACCACGTAAAAAACCTGTTGGACTGCGTCAAAAGCCGGGCCGATACGATATGTCCCATTGATGTGGCCGTGCAGGCCGACATAATATGTCAAATCAGTGACATTGCCATACGGCTTGAGCAAAAACTTAAATGGGACCCGAAAACCGAAAGTTTCGTCAACAATGAGCCGGCCAACCGTCGGCACTCGCGCCCGATGCGCAGCCCCTGGACGCTTTGAAATTGATTATTGACCACTGTGTTTGGTTTCGTGCAAACTTTACAAAACGATTAAGGAGAAAAGTCAAATGGAAAGAAAGTTAGTCCCAACGCTATTGTGTGCGTGCATTCTTTTTGCAGGCTGTCAAACAGTGGAGAAGCAGCACTCCGAAACAACGGGCTGGATAAACCTTTTTGACGGCAAGACACTCAACGGCTGGAAGGCCAGCGAGAATAAAGACACCTTCAGCGTTCGCGATGGAATGATAGTTGTCGATGGCCCCCGCAGTCATCTTTTTTATGCCGGGCCGGTTGAGAACGCCGACTTTAAGAATTTCGAGCTCAAGGCCGACGTGATGACCAGGCCCGGCTCCAACTCCGGCATATACTTCCATACCGAGTATCAGCAAACCGGCTGGCCGGACAAGGGCTACGAGGTACAGGTCAATAACACTCACAGCGACTGGCGCAAAACCGGCGGCCTCTATGCGGTCCAGGATGTCCGCGAAGGCGTTAATGATAACGAGTGGTTCACCGAACACATCATTGTCCAGGGCAAGCGAATCATCATCAAGGTCAACGGCAAGACCACTGTTGACTGGACCGAGCCGGAAGACTGGAAGCCGCCGGAAGGAATGCCCGGACGCAAAATATCCACCGGGACATTCGCCCTGCAGGGACACGACCCGAAAAGCGTCATATATTACAAGAACATAATGGTCAGACCGCTGCCAGCAAAGCCGGAAAAACCAATCAAGGCGGTGGTAATCACCGGCGGGCACGGCTTCAAGCACGACCCGTTCTTTTCGCTGTTCAAGGGAAATATTGATATCGAGTTCGTCGAGGCCGAGCAGAAAGACCACAGCGAGATATTCGAGGACATAAGCGGCTGGGATTATGATGTAATCGTGCTCTACAATATGACGCAGGAAATATCTACACAGCGGCAGGAGAGCTTCATCAAGCTGTTAAATCAGGGCGTGGGGTTTGTAGCGCTTCACCATACGATGGGAGCGTTCCAGAACTGGCCCGAATATCGCAAAATCATCGGCGGCAAATACTATTTGAAAGAAACGGCTGAAAACCGCGCCAGCACATATAAACACGACCTTGATATGAACGTGCACATCGCGGATGCCTCCCATCCGATTACGCGGGGTATGAGTGATTTCCAGATACACGATGAGGGATATAAGTACTGCGGCTTTGAAAAGAACAATAGAGTGCTCCTGACCATAGACCATCCGGACAACGACAAGACCATTGCCTGGACGAGAAAATACGGCAAGGCTAATGTCTGCACTATCCAGCTCGGCCATGATTCCGCCGCTTACCAAAACCCAAACTATCGCCGGCTAATCGCACGAGCAATCAGATGGTCCGCCGACAGACTGGATTAGAATTTAGGCGGCGCCGACTTCCCAATCTGACCGCTTTGCGGTCATTCCCGAGAAGTACCCACCTTGGCCTCGCAACAGGGGACCCATAAAACAAATCCGACCGGCAGGTCGCCTGCCGGTTCCTCGATGATTCAACGGAGCTTCAGCTTAGGTAATCGCGGTTGATACGCCAGCCTACGTAGACTCCAACCATGCTGCCGATGCTGCTAACCACAAAGCCGGTCATGAATCCAAATCTGGCTCCTATCCACCATCCAATCCAACCAAAGACTATCATGCCAACAAAGATACAAAACCTGTTCATATCTTATCCGACTCGAATGACCTCGAATAATGATTATCCAGTTTTATACGCCTTTTACCCGCCTACGGCGGGCTGGTGTACTGTATAAAACGGGAAATCTTGTCCCCGCATGCCTCTGGCGGGGAACAGACTGTTTCTGCCAGTACTGGCCCCTGCGTCTCCCGACGCAAGTCGGGGCAGCGGGTAAGAAGTTCCCGTTGCTTGTTCAATACTCGTCTTGTCCTGAGTAAGCGAAGCGCATCGAAGGGTCCAATGTCAGTAAACAAAACTTCTAATTTGCGTCAAATAAACCTTCGATGTTACTGCCCTACTTCACAGGGCAGGCAGGGTAAGTTTCGTATCTCGTGTTGTACCGCTAAGTATTTTTGAATTAACTCACAACTCACTAACGTTCGCGGCTCGGCGCTGTTTATGCGGATAGGCCTGCTTTCTTCATTTTCTTCGCAAGCCGTTTCTCTTTTAACGTTTTTTGTGCTTTCTTCTTTACATCTTTTTTAGTATCACGACTTTTAGCCATACATTATCCTTTCCTGAATACCTCGTATTCTAAAGTTTCCCGGCCTAAATATCTGCATTGAACAACCTCCATTTTCCACTAAGTTTCCTCATCTCAGAAACCATGCTGGAGTGTTCTTCTCTGAAGCTCCCGTTGCTTGGTCAATACTCGGCCAAAGACAAGTTCATCCGAAGTTGTAGTGCTTTTTTACGGCTTCGTGGACGTTCCAGGTGCATTCGAGGTCCTCAGGAAAGACCACGAGGTCGCCGGGGCCGAAGCTTACCGAATTCTTGCCGTCCGTAACCGTTACTTTGCCCTCGAGCAAAAGGCAGGTTTCTTTTTCCGTGTATGCCCAATCGAAGGTGCTGGGTTCGCACTTCCAGGTGGGCCAGGCCTTGCAGGCCGCTGTTTCTTGCTCGGTCGGCTTTTTGACAATCACATCTTTTACACTTGGCATATTATTTTACTCCTTTTGACTATTGTCGAGTCAGGCTGTATTATACCCCACGCAGTCTATTTTGGAATAAGCAACTTGAATTTTTATTAAAGGTCGGAACATTGTGGAGCAAAAGCAGTTAGACAAATTCAGGGTCTGGTTCGATGATTATGTAGCGGACTTTTATGGCGATGATGAAGTCATCAACGTCAATTTGAAATTCAAAGAAAAGCACAGTCACCGGACGTGCGAGGAGATGCTGTATTTGGCCGGCGAGCTGGGCCTTGACGAAAATCAGACGCGGCTAAGTGAGATGATAGCGCTTTTTCACGACATCGGGCGGTTCGAGCAGTTCTTCAAATACCGCACGTATAGTGACGTCAGAAGTGTGGACCACTGCCGGTTGGGAGTGGAAGTTTTGCAGCAGACCGGGGTGCTCGATGGGGTTGACCGTCAGGAAAAGCAATTAATCGAAAAAGCAATTGAATACCACGGACGCAAAGAATTGCCGCCGGATTTGGATGGCCCATGCCTGCTGTTTTCTAAATTGATACGCGATGCCGACAAGATAGACGCGCTCGATGTGATAACGGGATACTGCAAACAATACCGTGACAATCCGCAAGAGTTCAAGCTGGACCTGGAGCTTCCGGATGAGCCGTGGTACTCGCCTGAAGTGGTTGAGGAGCTTCTGCGCGGTCGTTGTGTAGATTACAGACGGCTGCAGACGTTAAATGACCTGAAGCTTTGTTTTCTTGGATGGGTTTATGATGTGAATTTCATACCGACCTTGAAGCGAATAAAGCAGCGCAAATATCTGGAAAAGCTGCTTGGTTTTTTGCCCCGCACGGAAGATATCGAAAGGGCCAAAGAAAAGATATTTGGATACGTTGATTTTAGAATAGAGCGTAGTGGAAAATAATTGATTATTGATAATTGAGTGTTCCACTACGAACTATAAATTGAAAGGGATTTTATGGAGACGGTTTTGCAGACTAATATAGCCGGAAGGCGGCCAAATCGAGGCAAGGTTCGTGACATATATGACCTGGGCGATAAGCTGCTGATAGTCGCAACCGACAGGATAAGTGCTTTTGACGTGGTTATGTCTAACGGCATACCCTATAAAGGAATCATCCTGACCCAGATTTCACGGTTCTGGTTCGACTTTTTAAGTCCGGTTGTCGAGCACCATTTGATAAGCGATGATGTGGCGAGTTTCCCGGAGCCGTTTTGCAATCATTCCAAGCAGTTGGCCGGGCGGAGTATGCTGGTTAAAAAGGTTGAAGTCCTGCCGATAGAATGTGTTGTGCGAGAGTATCTGGCAGGCTCCGGCTGGAAAGAATACAAGGACAGCGGAACCGTTTGCGGGCAGAAGCTGCCGCCCGGATTGAAACAGTGCCAAAAGCTGCCGGAATTGATTTTTACACCGGCCACCAAGGCCGTCAGAGGAACGCACGATGAGAATATCAGCTTCGAGAGATGTGTGGATATTGTCGGCTCCGAAGCGGCAAACTATGTGCGGGACAAGAGTACGGAGATTTTCGAAAAGGCCGGCAAATATGCCGAGAGCAAAGGGATAATCCTGGCCGACACCAAATTCGAATGGGGCCGTGTCGATGGCAGGATTATTTTAGTTGACGAGGTTTTAACGCCGGACTCCTCGCGCTTCTGGCCCGCCGACAAATACCAGCCCGGAAGGGACCAGGAGAGTTTCGACAAGCAGTTTGTCCGCAATTATCTTGAAAGCATAAACTTCGACAAATCAGGTCCGGGCGTCGAGCTGCCCGATGGTATCAGGGCCAAAACCAGCGAAAAATACATCGAGGCATACGAGCAGCTCACCGGTAAAAAGTTTGAGGCGCCAATCAGTTGATACTTGAATAGAAGAATCACGACATTTTACTGGATGCAGCTATTGGTGCTTGCGGGTGTTCATTTCATCATCGATATGTTCGCGAGTATGCTGCCCGCTATTCTTCCGGCAATCCGGGAAGAATTTTCATTAAGCCTGTCGCTGGGCGGTCTTGTTTTAGCTGTGATGCTTATGACAAGCAACGGGCTTCAGCCGCTCGTCGGCCATATGCGTGCCGACAAGCGAAGACCGTTATTTTTACATCTTGGACTTATTTTAGCTGCCGGTATATGCCTGCTGGGTGTTCTGCCGAGAGGAGGAAACGCCTTTACGATAATGATTTTACTTGCTGTGGTCAGCGGCTGCGGAATAGCGATAGTGCATCCGGAAGGGCTGCGGGCGGTTCACTGGCTCAGAAGGATTCCGCCGGCGGTTAGCACAGCCGTATTTATGGCGGGCGGCTTTTTAGGCTACGCGAGCGGAGGAGCGGCCTCGGCCTTTCTTGTCTCCCGCTTTGGTCTGCAGGGTTTGTATCCTCTGGCTTTGTGTCCGGTTATAGGGATTGTAATGGTCATATTCCTGAGAATCCGCCTGGCGGTTGAGCGAAAAGTACGCAATAAAAATGAGGCCCGAATAGAGAAGAACCGGCTGCCTTTCCGGCTTATAATGGCTATGGCAATACCGGCGGCTGTCTCTACGACCGTTCTTACAACACTTCTGCCGACAGTGCTCAACGAGCTTGGTTTTGAGCTGACTTTCGGCGGCTTTTCCACAATGATGTTCGGTCTGGGGGGAGCGGCAGGCTCATTTGTGTGGGCAAGTATCGCCGCCAAAAAGGGCGAGCTGAGATGTTCGATTGCCGCACTTTTCTTTGTGACGCCTTTCCTGGTGATTTATCTGATATTCATAAATAGCAGGACGGCTATATGGCTGCTGTTTGGTGCCGGCTTCTGCGCAATCGCCGCTTACATATTGATGATAACCTTATCGAGACACGCCATAGGATTAAGCCTCGGACAGCGGATGGGCTTTATAGTAGGCGGCACCTGGGCGCTGGCTAATATCGTTTTTATGGCCTTACTGCCTGTCGCCGAACGTTTCGGTACAAATTTCATCCTGAGATTTGTGCCTCTGGGTTATTTATGCTCAGGCCTCTTTGGACTTTTTATTATGAGGAAAGCCAAAAGCTCCACCAATATGACATTACCCACTAAACAACCAACAGCCCATCAAGGACCTTGAGAATACTGTGGGCTTGCCGTAAACACCATGCAGAAAACGCTCAAGAAAGCTTAACGGCACATATAACCGGTTGGCAACAAAGTGACAACGTAGTTTAAAATCCCTGTTCATGCCTATGTTAGGCAAAGTGTAGCTGCTGTTGCCTTGAATGGATGCGTGTACTAATTCTTAGGACTCGTTCAAACTTCCTCAATAAGTCCGGCTCGCAGTGTTCGAGCAATTTCAATACGTCTTGTTCATCCTCAACCGTATAGAAACTCTTGGAAGGAGAGAAATAAACGAGTACTTTCTTGTTGAGCTCGCACAAATTCAGGATATTGTTCAAAGTTCCCTTGCTTTTCCCATCCCACAGCATGAATCCGTAATCGGATTCACTGACCATAAGGACATCTTTAGTGCTATAATAATTAAAATCTTTTTTGCTTCTGCTCGAATGAACATTCCGCGTTTTCCACTTCCCTATGTTGTTTCGGCAAACATCGCCCATGCAAAATACCAAAACATTTCTATAGTTTTTCTCAGCGAGATATGTTTGCATCGCCTTATCAGCACCATTCGCATCGCCAAGCAGTAAAAGATGCTCATTGGTAATAATATTGTCAGTGCGTTCTTTTACTGGTTGGCTCAATCGTCCAATTTTGCGGGAACCGCCAAAGAATACCTTAATCATTTCCTTCCCCTCGTTATAGTAAGCGTAAGAACATACACTCCTTTTACTTTGCCCTTGCTTTTCAATGTTTGAGTTATGGAATTAAGGGGCGCACCTGATCTATAAAGGTCGTCAAGCAAAAGCACATTTCGTCCTTCTACTTCGCGTTTAGCAACGTCAAAAGCATCTTTCAGAATCTCCATCCGTTTGTCGAAATCATACACATTCTTGAGTTCGGGAGTTGTCTTAATCTTAACAACACAATCTGTACATAATGTTATATTGATAACCTTTGAGATACCTTTGGCGACATGTATAACAGGTTGAAATGGCCGCGTTCCTCTGGATGGAGGAACGGGAATGATTAAATCCAACGGCCATTTTAAGCTATTCAGAAATTCTGAAGCAGTATCTACGATAATCCGAAGTACCGACTTATCAGTCTTATATTTTAGTCGATACAAAAGCTCTCCCATTTCACTTCTCTTGGTGTCAAACTGTGGATGTCCATATTCATCATCGCCAATATATTCGCTGCTTATTGTATGGTAATCCAAAGAGTAGCCGCAAGTCCACTTCCCTTTTATCTGCTTTGGTGAAATCTTCATTATGACGTTCCACACTTGGTTCTATATGTCAGTTTAAATCATCTACTTTACACATAGAATATTTTCCTTGTAAATATTGTAATATAGCACATCTTCCCATGCAAGTAAAAACAAGATAAAAAGCACACACGATGAATTTGACTAAACCAACTGGCAAAAATTCAACGCCCGATAGAAATTTTTTACACAAAATCAGCTCTACGCAGTTATTATTATGTGAGAACTGAAAATTTTCAGGTTTACCGAAGATTGGAGAATTGAAAAATGAATTATACGAAGCGAGCAGAGCTTTTCAGACAACTAAGAACCAAACACGCGGGATATCTCGCGTCGGTTCTCTGGAAGCTCACGGGCGACAGAGAGCTTTTCACCGATGCGATGCAATACGCACTATTGGGAATGTGGCAGCATATTGAGAAGCTCAACGGCGGAAAAGCGGCGGCTTATATCTACAGGATTATGCTGACTGCCAACTCCAAAGCCTGGCGCGACAGAATAGGCAAAAACGGGCATTTTAACAAACAGCAGCTTGATTTACAGCAAAGCCCTGATGAACAGCTTGACAGGATTGAATTAACAAGAATGGTCAGACGGGCGATAAGCCGGCTCCCGGCAAAGCAGGCAAAGGCGATTGTAATGCGATACTTCGAACAGCAGGATTATGAGAATATTGCTTCGCAGTTAAGTTGCTCCCCGGCCGGGGCAAGATCACACGTATCGAAAGCAGTGGCAACATTGAAAAGCAGATTGGCGGTTTTAGCAGAACAGGAGTAAAAAAATGAAAAAAGATAATAATATCGAAGAAATCCTGAAAAACATCGGAGCTGAGGAACTACCGGCGGATATACAACAAATCGCCGAACAGACATCAAGAGATTTCGAAAAGAATCTGACACAATCGAATCAACCAAAATACTTTGTTTTAGGAGATTATATCATGAAAAGCAGAATAACAAAATTAGCAGCCGCGGCAGTGATTTTTGTCGCCGTTTTAGTGGCATTTGATCCATTTAATGTTACAAAAACAGGTGGAGTTGCCTGGGGTAAAGTGGCTCAACATGTTCAACAAATCGAAACCTTTATATTTGGTTTGACAATCAAGGTGTCCGATCCCAATACCGACCAAACGGCCGGTCAAACAACGGCCAAATGGATTATTTATCTGTCGGAAAAATATGGATTCAGAATGGATGTCTGGGCTGATCAGGATGTTGTGTCCTGGTATGTGGCGCCGAATGCCGACAAAATAATAATGGTAGTTCCCGACAAGAAAGAACGGATCGAGTTGCCGCTGCCGGCCGACAAATGGAGTCAAAAGCCTGAAGAATACAAGGATCCTAAGGAATATATCAGTCGCTTCATGTCACGACCCTACAAAGAGCTTGGTCGTTCCGTCATCAATGGAGTCCAAGTAGAGGGAATAGAAGTGACCGATCCCCCGACCGATGGCGAACAGCTCGATAATGCAGTTGGGCGGCTCTGGGTGGACACCGAAACGGAACTGCCCGTCAGAATTGAAATCGAAGGTATGGCCGGGAAGAAAATGGTGCAATGGATCATGGATTTCAAATGGGCCGAAGCGGTTGCCCCGACTTTGTTTGATCCCAATATCCCGAATAACTTCCCAAATCTAACAACAGACTGATATAACGATACGAGTACAAA
>JBAQFY010000090.1:0-5906 GCA_049287505.1 Sedimentisphaerales bacterium
AACGATTACGATGACTTGCGATTCGCTGCTTGTCAGGCATGGCAAGCGGTATGTCTTGAACCGTCCCTTATCCGTAGCATATGCCACTGCACTTATGTTGAGCGCAAAAATTTATTATGATTGGTATCACATGCTATCTCTCGCTCAAACAAAATCCGCCGCTTTACAAAATAAAAAACAGGATGGAAGAAATAAATCACTTCACAAATCGCTAAGACCCAGCCGACCAAGTGATCCCTCCCAGGAAAAAACCTGCTGCCGTCTGAAGCTTTTACCACCGCCTCATATGCCCTTCTTTTCAACACTCGGAACATTCTAAAAACTCTTGCTAAAACATTCAATTTAAAATAAACTCCCTATTTGAATAGAATAAACTGTTTTGATAATGAAAGGAGTGTATCGATGTTGAACCGAACCTGTTTTTTGCACATAGCATTGCCTCTGCTCATTTTTGTATCCTTACTGTCCCTTATCGGATGCAATCAGCTTCAAAATCATACAATTGAGACGGGCCTAACGAAGCCCGACTGGGAAAATCCCGACGTTGTGGGCATTAACAAAGAACCCGGCCACTGTACCCTCATCCCATACTCCGATATCGAAACAGCCATCAAAGCTGAACGCAAGGCTTCGCGGTTCTATAAATCGTTAAATGGAAACTGGAAGTTCCACTGGGTCAGCAAGCCAGCAGGTAGGCCACTCAATTTTTACGAATCCAGTTACGACGTTAGCACCTGGGACGAAATCCCCGTGCCTTCCAACTGGCAAATGCACGGCTATGGAATTCCTATTTATCTTAATGTCCGGTATCCATTTCCGCCTAATCCGCCCTATATCCCTCATGATTACAATCCCGTCGGTTCCTACCGAAGATGGTTCACAATCTCCGACGAGTGGAAAGGCCGGCAGATTTTCCTCCATTTCGACGGCGTTAAAAGCGCGTTCTATGTCTGGGTAAACGGTCAAAAAGTCGGATACAGTCAGGACAGCATGACGCCGGCTGAATTCAACATCACTAAATATCTCAAGTCCGGCGAAAACACACTTGCCGTCGAAGTCTATCGCTGGTCGGACGGCAGCTATCTTGAAGACCAGGATATGTGGCGGCTTAGCGGCATTTATCGAAACGTTTATCTATTTGCAACCCCACAAGTGCACATCCGTGACTTTTTCGTCCGAACCGATCTCGACGACAGCTACATTGATGTAACTTTGATGATTCGTCCCAAGCTCACCAATTACACCGACTCCGAACTCAAGGGATGGACAGTCGAGGCCCAGCTCTATGATCCTGAAACAAAACCTGTGCTGGCTAATCCTCTGTCCAAAAATGCTTCGTCTATCATCAACGAGGAATACCCGCAAAGAGACAACGTTAAATTTGCTCTGCTCGAAGCCAAGGTCAGAAATCCCCAAAAATGGTCTGCTGAGTTTCCGAACCTCTACACACTTGTCCTGACTTTAAAGAATGCCGAAGGCAAGACCATCGAGGTCGAAAGCTGCCGGGTGGGATTTCGCAAGGTCGAAATAAGAGAAGGTCAATTATTCGTCAATGGCCGGTCGATTAAGCTGTTCGGTGTGAACCGTCATGAGCACGACCCGGACCACGGCCGAGCCGTCCCTACCAGCCGAATGATACAGGATATCAAGCTGCTTAAGCAGCATAATATTAACGCTGTGCGCACATCACATTATCCGGACGACCCAACTTGGTACGACCTGTGCGACCAGTACGGGATTTATCTTATTGACGAGGCAAACCTTGAATCGCATGGCCTGAAAGGCTACTTCTCAAACGTCGCCGGCTGGCATAGTGCCTTTATGGAGCGGGCAATCCGTATGGTTGAGCGTGATAAGAATCATCCATCTGTCATTTTTTGGTCGCTCGGCAATGAATCGGGCTGCGGGCCGAATCACGCTGCGATGTCGGCGTGGACAAAAGAATATGACCCGACTCGCCCCATTCACTACGAAGGGGCAGCTGGGGATCCGGTTGACTACCCTTATGTTGATATGATTAGCCGAATGTACGCGAGAATTCCGGAGATCATTCGACTTGCCACCAACCCAAATGATATTAGACCGATGGTTCTCTGCGAGTACGCCCACGCTATGGGCAATTCTGTCGGCAACCTTAAGGAATACTGGGATGCCATCCGTTCCCACAAACGCCTCATCGGCGGTTTCATCTGGGACTGGGCTGATCAGGGCCTACGCAAAAAGAGCCCCGACGGAAAGCAATTTTGGGCCTACGGCGGTGATTTCGGTGATAAACCCAACGACGGAAACTTCTGCTGCAACGGCTTGGTCCAGCCCGACCGAAAACCCAATCCCTCACTCTATGAAGTCAAGAAGGTTTACCAGCGAATCCATGTCCTGCCCGTCGATATTTTGTCCGGTAAGTTCCGCATCTACAACGAGTACGATTTCTTAAACCTTGATTTTGCTGATATCAGATGTGAACTCTCCGCCGACGGCCGCGTAATCCAAAAGGGTACGTTACCGAAACTGCCCCTGGCCCCGGGCGATCAACGAAACCTGCAGCTCAACTTTAATAAGACAAACATCCAGCCCGGTGCCGAATACTGGATTAAAATAACCTTTTCCCTTGCTGCCGATACTTCCTGGGCCAAGCAAGGACACATCCTTGCCTGGGATCAGTTTAAGATTCCCTTTGACGTCCCGCCAACACCGGTTGTCGATCCGAATAAGATACCATCGCTTACCCTGAAACAAGACTCGCAAAAAATCGTCATCTCCGGCAGTGATTTCGAACTTATGTTTGGAAAAGATTCCGGCGCACTCGAATCTTTCGACTTCAATGGAAAACAACTCATCGCCTCGGCTCCGGTCCCCAACTTTTGGCGTGTGCCTATCGACAATGACGAAGGAAACGACATGCCCAAACGCCTCGGTGTCTGGCGCAATGCCGGACCCAATCGGACCATTAATACTGTAAATGCCAAACAGATCAAGCCCCAGATTGTTCGCATCACTACTGAAGCAGCTATCCCCGTTGGAACAAATTCCACCTATAAGACTATCTATACTGTTTATGGTAATGGTGATATCATTATCGATTCAACCTTCACCCCGGTAGGTGATAACCTGCCCGACCTGCCACGGTTTGGCATGCAGATGGCCGTACCCGGCCGATTCAACAAGTTAACCTGGCTCGGCCGCGGACCACATGAAACCTACTGGGACAGAAAAACCGGCGCCACCTTTGGTCTTTATTCCGGCCACGTCAACGAGCACGTTCACCGCTACGTCCGGCCTCAGGAAAACGGTAATAAATCAGACGTCCGGTGGATGGCCCTGACCGACCGCGAAGGTGTTGGCCTCGTCGCCATCGGCACGCCCACAATTGACATCAGTGCCTGGTGTTTTACGATGCGAGACCTCGAAAAAGCCAAACACATTCACGAACTGCCTCAGCGCGACATTATAACCGTCAATCTTGACTATAAGCAGATGGGTGTCGGTGGCGATGACAGTTGGGGTGCGCGAACGCACCCTGAATACACCTTGCCGGCCAAGTCCTATCACTACCGCTTACGCCTCATTCCCTATGCCCCAACGCTCGGTGACATTCTCAATTTAACACGGCGTGACTTTCCTGAGTTGCGGGAGGAAGAGAAGTAAGAGTTTTTAATGAATGTCGGAGTTGTCGGTTTACAGGAGACGCGAATTTCTATAACTCTTTACACATCTGAGACTTATCTATTGTCGGCCACGCAGACCCCGACACAAAGATCTGATAGGTCGTATGTTCGAAACGCGCCCCCGCTATGAACCCCTGGAAACAAAATCCAGACCCATTTTTCAGCTCGAAATCATAGTTTACGCACCGCTCTATTGGCGGTCCCCCCAGAACTGGCATATCACGACCTACAACAAAGCTGCCGAAGAGATAACCGGAATACCGCGGGAGAAAGCGATTGGACAAATATGCAAAGATGTATTACGAGCCAATGTCTGCGAGACAGACTGTGCTCTGCAACATACAATGGATACGGTCAGTCCCATTATTAATAGACCCCTCCATATCATCGACTCAGAAGGAAGACGAAAGGCCATAATGGCAAGGCATTACTGAGTCGTGAGTTTGGTCAGTATCTTGAAGCTAAGGGGCTTGGTCATATTTTTGCTTCGCCTTATCATCCTTAGACCACTGGCAAGATTGAAAAGACGAATTACTTGTCGAAAGATTAAACTGCCACCAAATGCTGGGGCTAATGAACGCAAAGAAGACTGAGAGTGTAATTACGAACAGCAGTTTTCTCATATTACGACTATTAGGAAACCTATGGATGCTGTTCTCTACATCATTGCTGGCCCGCTTTTTCTAATATCCATAGCTGCACATTTGTATGTAAAACTTCGCCTGCGACCAAAAGAAAACTCAGTTTTAGAGGACTATTACCACGAATTCGAAGACCAGCAGCCAGATTTCGCAAGGTATGTAAAATGGTCAAGAATCACTTTCATCGCTGCTACTGCCGGCGCTTTACTGTTGTTTATTGCCGCAGTAAATTAACTTCCGAAGGGCTAATACGGGGTGGTCGTAGGTTCGAAACGCTCCCCCGCTGTTCGGAAAACACTTCGGAAAGTGCACCGAGCGTTGGGAATGCGTCCTTTGTACAAGCGAAAAACGTACATGCTATATCAGAGAGACAGTCTATCAGCTCTTCTAAGCTGCCGGGAGGCGGTTTGGTGAAGGACCGGCACCTGCAGCCCTGGAACCGACGGTGGCTTTCGTCCCAATTGCAGGAACTTGCGTCTTAAGGTATAATGCACACTGACAAGCCTTGCTTAACTACCTTGCTGGCGGAAAGTAATAGTTTGCTATGCGGGAGGATATGATATGAGAGGTAGATTCGTGAATCATGCAATGCTTGGCATACTGCTTCTTTGCCAACTCTCCGTCTGCCTCGACTTCGTCCCGCAGTTTGATGGTCTCGTCGCAGCCAATGGGCGGCTCTATCTGTCGAGTATTGGTGGGAAGGTGCTCTGCTTGCGTGGCGTCCGAGGCCAGCCACTCCCGGCAGCCGGTGATGCCGTTTTGGCCGCGCATAAAATCACGGAGTAAACGCTATGAGATGTACGGGAATTTATGCGATTGGACTTCTGTTCCTTTTCTCCGCGGGCCTTCTCAACACTGTCGAGGCGCGCCAGGAAGCAAGCGACGATGGTAACAAGGTGGATGCGAGCATACGCCACCTTATCAGCGCTGTTGACCCCGAGCGAATATCGAAGAGCCTTTTCTATCTCGCAAAGGATCCGCTCCCCTATCGCAAGTTGAACCTGACCCTGCCCGGCCATAAGAAGAACACACTCTATGAGGCCGACGACTACCTTGCCGGCAAGTTGGAGGCGTGGGGATATCACGTCGAGCGAGAGGGCGTTCAGGTACAGGCATTTCGTCGGGATACAAGCAAGCCAAAGCACGCTCAATACTCCCCTCCCAAACCCGAAGATCCCTGGTACACGGCGTACAATCTCTACGCGGAGAAAAAAGGCCGCTCGCATCCTGACAAGATCATCGTTGTGCTCGCTCACAAGGACTCGCAAAGCTGGATTGATTCCCCAGGGGCAAACGACAACGCAATTGGAACCGTTGGTGTATTGGAGATGGCACGCGTCCTCAAAGAATACGACTCCGAGTGTACCATCCGGTTTCTCTTCTGTAATGAGGAACACACACCGTGGACCAGCAAGACCGCAGCTCAAAAAGCGAAATCGCGTGGAGATAATATTGTTGCCGTATTCAACATGGACGGCATTGGAGCAAAGACGGCAGAGGAGACTGCCGCAGGAAAGAAGACCAATGTAACCGCATATACTAAGCCTGAGGGTAAGCGTCTCGCCGAACTGATGGCTGAGGTGAACACTCGATTTTCCAT
>JBAQFY010000091.1:0-25767 GCA_049287505.1 Sedimentisphaerales bacterium
CGAATCGGTTGACCTTGTATATCTTGACCCGCCTTTCAAAAGCGACCAGGATTATAACATCCTCTTCGCCGAACGCAACGGCAGTCAGGCCGCCGCTCAAATCAAAGCGTTCGAGGATACCTGGCACTGGGACAAGGTCTCTGCTGCGGCGTGAAGGATAGCTGATATGATCATCGAACAGCGACGCCCCGCCGGACTATGTCGTAATAAAAATGACTCCCGACAACATCCGCGTAATGGGCAGCACAGATATGAAATACTCGTAGGTAAAACTAAAATAATCTAACCGTGTGAAATTTAGGATTTAACTTGTTTTGACAGTTTTTGAAAATTGGGTATATTAAATAGACAGATGTCCCTATTATTTCTATGTCTATTGCTTTGTTTTATCTTTGAAGTTATATTTATGAAGAAAAACATCCACGAATTTCGTGATCCCATCCACGTTTTTATCCGTATGGATAGCGAAGAGCGAAAAATAGTCGATTCTCGACCTTTCCAACGCCTAAGACAAATCCATCAACTTGCAATGACATACCTTGTATATCCAGGGGCAACACATAGAAGGTTTGAGCACTCATTGGGTGTAATGGAACTTGCTTCGAGAGTTTATAACATTATCACAGATTCATCCGAAACCGATGACAGAGTTAGAGACATTTTACCGCCTTCAGAAGATAAAAAGATGTATTGGCAAAAAGTTCTTCGTATGGCTTCCTTATGTCATGATCTTGGACATTTACCTTTTTCTCACGCTGCTGAAAAAGAATTGTTGTCCGACGGATTAGACCATGAAAAATTAACTGCCGATATTATAAACAGTTCTGAGATGAAAAAAATATGGAATGAAGTAACACCTCCGCTAAGACCCAAAGATATTACTAAAATCGCAATTGGCCCCCAAAAATCCAAAGAAATAGGATTAGGTGACTTCAATGACTGGGAGGCCATTCTTTCAGAAATAATTTCCGGAAATACTTTCGGAGTTGACAGGATGGATTATCTGTTACGAGATTCACTTCATGCTGGTGTGGCTTATGGTAAATTTGACCATTATCGTTTGATCGACACATTAAGGATTTTACCAAAGTCGGAAGACTCCGATGAGCCTACTTTGGGTTTAATTGAGGGCGGTCTTCAATCAGCTGAGTCACTTTTATGGGCAAGATATTTTATGTTTAGTCAGGTTTATTGTCATCCAGTAAGGAGAATTTATGATATACATCTTCAGGACTTTTTAAAATCCTGGCTTCCTGACGGACGGTTCCCAATAAAATTAGATGACTATCTGAACTTAACAGATTGTGAGATTATCGCTGAACTACGAAAAAGTTCTCAAGAAGATACCCACCCAAGTCACAAATATGCAAAACTTATAATTGACAGGAATCATTTCAAACCAATTTATAGACGCAACCCGATAGATCAAGATATTAACCCATCTGCCGCAGAGTCAGTTTATGCCAAATTATCTGAAAAGTTCAGTAAGGATAAGTTTAAACTCGATTCCTACACCCAAAAAGGCGGCAGTGAAATTTTCCCTGTGCAAATAAAAGATGGTAGGATATTGCAATCTAATGTTTTATCTGATACACTTCAGAAGGTTCCTATAGTGGCCATAGATTATGTCTTTGCCGATAGAACAATCTTAGAAGATGCAGAAAAGTGGTTAGAAGAAAATCACGACGAAATAATTCAACCTGTACAAGAGCAGGAGGCATAGTATGGATAAAATATATCGTATGGACGAATGGAAGCGACGTACCATTTTATTGTCTCTAATAGAAAAACTGGTTGGCAACAATAGTTGGTGCGGCGAAACCCATATACAAAAATCTTCATACTTCCTGCAAGAGTTATCGGGAGTCCCCCTTGGTTACGACTTTATTCTCTATAAGTATGGCCCATATTCTTTTGAGCTTAGTGACGATATCACGGCGATGCGTGCCAATAAAATTGTAGAATTAGAACCAATGCCAGCCCCCTACGGCCCTACAATTGTTGCTAGTGAAAGAAGTAAGCTCTTAAAAAAATTGTATCCGAAAACTATGAAAAGATATAAAGAAAATGTAACATTTATTGCTGACCAATTAGCCAAATATAATGTCGCTGAACTCGAAAGGATAGCTACAGCATTTTATGTCTCTCGTCAGCAAAGGAGCAGTAACAACAGGAAAGTTATCGCACAAATCACTAGAATCAAACCTCATATTTCTGTAGAACAAGCCCGTAAGGCTTTTGATATAACAACTAACATATCCAAACTTGCAAAGAGTCAATAAGGTCAGCGGGGTTGTTTAAAAAGTGAATAATGAACAATAGGAATGAATAACGGCCGTTTATTTTTTCTCCGCCGAGACTTTTTTTAATCCGCCACAGGCGGATGAATTTTTTAAATTTTTGATTCTCTGCGTCCTTTCCCCGATTACTGTTTAATCACTCTCCGAACTACGAGTATCGAGTATCAATCATCGAGTATCCAGTATCGAGCATCAATCATCCACTCACCAATTAACTACTCACCAATTAACCACGAAATTTTAAAATGGTCATACGTAAAGCGCGTACGCGCTTTACGTATATGCTGTTTTTTACACGGCATCCTATCGAAACTAAGGACAATCACCTATCAAATCTCGCCAAAGCCTGCCTTTCACAAAATATCGAAAATCCGGCTTTAGACGGATCGAAGCTCCGGCCTCGTCTGACCAATAAACTAAAATTCTCTTAACTCGACTTCACCCCGTGAGATAGCTAAGTTTATCTCACCGGGGCCAATCCTCCAATTAACTAATTAACTCATCCACCCATCCAGTATCGAGTATCCGGCATCAAGCTTTTATCATCCAACTTTAGCTCACTTTAGCTCACCTTAGTTCACTACTCACCAATTAACTACTCACCAATTCAACCCGTGAGATATTAAGTAATTATCTCATGGGGTAAAACCACCACATCATATATAGCCATTCCCCACCCCTACCAATTGCAACGTCCTATAATATTTAAGAAGGCACTAAAACCACTTATCCAACTCAATTAACCACCCCGATTAACTCCACCTCCCCCCAAAATCGTAGCGTCCGATAATCATTTCAGCCGCTCACCATCTTACGAGCACCGAGCTTTATCCGCCGCATGTATGGCGGATTTATCCGCCGTAGGCGGAATCCAGCATCGAGACACTACTCACCCGCCCCAACCACCCTGACTGCCCCTCCCACATCCCACCTAACTCCACCTCCCCCTGATTAGTTCCACCATCACCACTAAATGCAACGTCCGATAATGTTTTGAAATTCCCCATCTTACCTATATTAACAAAATGTTAATCTTTAAAAAGTGTTAATTTTAGATAAATTTATACCCAAAAGGCGCGCATCTCTCATAACTTTTTACTCATTTCCGACCATTTTTACCCCATTTTTTACCGTTTTATTCTTTCCCCTCTTGCCCAGATTCTCCATATAGACACACCTACCCTCATTATTAACCCCAAAAACAAGGATTTGCTCCCTAAAATAAGAAAAAAACCTGAAAAACCCCAATTTACCCACAATTTCTGATAATTTAACTCTCAATTTTTGTTAGGTTGGGCTGTTTTTTCATCCGCTTCGCCTAACCGTTGGATGAGCACTTCACGAACATGAAGTTCTGCAGATCTGGACGTAGATTGCCCCTCGATGTACAGTCCTATTTTTCCTTTTGCTGGTCCCGCTACACGGACAGAGCCGATTTCCTCTCCGTTCAGCCAGACCTGTATCCTATCGCCCTCGACCTTAACCGAGAGAGTATTCCAGCCCTCGCGGTCCACAAGGTCCTCGCGGAGGTTCACCAGAGCCAGTCCCTTTCCCTGCAAACAAACGCTGCCGGTAAAGGCTATAGGCTTCTGACTGTCGAATATCTCAATTCTCGCCCCTTGCTCCGAGCCTTGCTCTGAGCCTGTACCTCTCAGCCAGATTCCGGCATGGATGGGCCACGTGGCCTGAAACGTTACTGCCAGCAGGTAGTCCTCATACTCGGCCTTTGTCCAGAGAACGCCGCCTTTGCCGTTTGCCCCATATTTCGCGATGATTTGGCCACGCTTAACGGTCCAGGAAACGCTACCCGAAGGTTGCCAGCCGGCAAGGTTGCTGCCATTGAAGGCAGCAATCCATTCAACAGCTTGCTCCTCCTCGGTCTGGTTTATCGCTTTGGTGATGTTATGTGTGCCGTGGCAGTCCGTGCAGACCGAATCATGCGTAGCGGCCCTGCCGTTTGGGCGTATTCGGCCACGCCATTTTTTGAAAAAGTCCTCAACCGCCACGGAATTATGGTCAGCAAGACCATAAACGCTGCGTTCTCCGCCCGGCTTGTGGCACGAAGGATTCGAGCACATCTTATTTACCTCTGCCCGGCCGAACAGAAGGTCGGGCTTGGTCATCAGCATCTCATCGTGCATGTGTTCGGTCGATAGGCCGTGACATTCGTCACAGGTAACACCCATGTCCAGATGGCTTGTTGTAAGCTCCTCGGTCTTCAGGTCGGGATGGCAGACGTAACACTTGGTGTTTCCATTAGTTTTTTCAGCCTGCTGCTCTTCTGCGAAACAAACTGTGAACAGCCAGGCAGAAACTGAAAAGATAAATATACCCCCCACAAGAATCAAATTAGTTCGAGTATTCAATCGCACGGGTTTTCTCCTTGTATTATGTTGCATTAGACCAAATTAAAGCAGCCCCGCTGCTTCGCTTTTTCGGCTCGGCTGAGCGACTCGACTGAGCTCGCCGAAGCCAAAGCAAAACGGCGGGGCATAGCAACACCTGCCGCCAGTCTAAATCCTGTAGAATCCGGCAGGCCCATTCTCGACCGCAATTCTGTCAGTCGTCAAAGTTCTGATAGCTCGTTGAGCAACTAAGAACCTCTAATGCTCTGTTGAAAAGCCACAAAAACTGTCATTCTGAACGGAGCGAAGCGCAGTGAAGAATCTCTTTATGGCTCAAGAAATGAGATTCTTCGGCTTCGCCTCAGAATAACAGTCCACGTTTTCAACAGAGCAAACCTCTAACAAAATGACCCAAATGTCATTCTGAGCGGAACGTAGTGTAGCGAAGAATCTATAATCCTTTTCTAATGCCGGATGCTTCGCTTTGCTCAGCATGACAATAAGAGCAAGCATTTATTTTGTTAGAAGCTTTAAACGACTTCCCAGTCGCGCAGCCACTCATATTCCGGGGGCAGATTAGCCCACTGCTGCTCGGTAATATCCATTAGCCATTTTTTGTCCGCCGCCGTCATTCCAAGCGAACGCGTGTACGAGGCGCGAGCGGCGTTCTCGACTTCATAGACCGTTGACAGACCCGGCACTGCGGCTGTGATGGCTTCGTTCGCAAGGATGCACTGAAGCGTCAGCCGGGCCAGGTCATTCTCCGTCTTGCTGCCCACGCCCATTACCGGGAATCTGATTTTGCCGTCGCTGTCCTTGAAAAGGCTGCCGCCGAAGTAGGGCTTGATTGTAACAACGCCGACATCCTGCTTGAGAACAACATCAAATATACCCTGCGACTGGTCGGCTCCGTGACCCGGATTGACCTCCTCAACATTATTGGCTGTCGGAGTCTGGCCTTTTACCTTGGTCTTTGAGCTGCAGGGGAAGATTATCATCTCGAACTCTGGGTACTTGTTTAACACATGCTCGAACCAGGGGCGGGAATGAGAGGACATACCAAGATGCCGAACCTTGCCGGCTTTATGCAGCTTCTGGAAGGTCTCGATTAAGGACTCCACTTCGGGGTCCGTATTGAGCTGGTCGGTCCCAAGCTCTCCCACCATTTTGGCCTGGGGACGCCAAATGTCGAGGTAATCTGTCTTCAGCATTCGCAGGCAGGTTTCTACGTTGAAGGTCTGGTCCTTAACGTTACAGCGGTCGGACCCTCGCGGGCCGAGGTTGTGAATATCGGCCCCGACATACATCTTATCGCGCCGTCCTTTAAGGGCCTCACCATAACATAGACACTCCGCCGCGGTGGTTATGTCCAGGTAGTTTATGCCGGAGTCGATGCAGGCACTGACGACGTCTGTACGGTTCTTAGCAACATCATCCGGCACCTCCTCGTTGGCGAAACTGTCCCAGTATCGGCCGGCGTTGCGATTCTTCCAGTGCCCACCCAGGCTGACCTCGGAGACCATCAGGTTCGTTTTGCCCAATCGGCGGTAGGTCATCTGAGGATGGAAATTCAGAATCTTTGACGTGTGGACGAACTTGCTCGCAGCCTGTCCTTCACCGGCCAGCGCACCGGCAATTGTCCCCGCAGCCACAAGAGAAGTATTCCGCATAAAATCTCTTCGTGATAGTTTATCGTTTTTCATAGATTCTCCTTTCTAATTCGAGTTTGCCTTCACCGCGTAATATGCCTGAACCCGCGGTAGATTTTTTTTGAAGACCCGATAGTTTTGCCTGATTTTATTGTGGTCGATAATAAACAACGGCGTCCCGTGTTTTTGAGCTAATTTAACAAGTTCTTTTTTCATAACTTCCTTCAATATTTATAGTGACTGAATAAAGATAATTTTTCATTGCTTTATAATCAATGCTTTATTTACCCCCCAATTTTATGTTTGTTTCTCCCGATCAATCCAAAAACTTTTGACTTCCGTGTTATCCCTATTTATCGCTATTTATTAGCCACCCTCTCCATCTTGTAATCCCCTGAATATTATCCGAAAGCTTTCTGAGAAAACTTCGCGCATCCAATTCTGCATGAAGGCTTAGCAGATAAGAAAGCGGATTATCTTGAAGAGACTCTTTATCGTTTGCGTATGATTTATACGCGCTCGCAAACCCTAATATTACTCCTCCTCCAATAATAAGTGGCTTAAATGAATCAGGTATATATTCGATCATTGATGTACAAGCAGTAGGAATAGATATTCCAATGAAGCGAATGACCGGCTCAATTCTCATACCCTCGAGTTGATTCTTCAAATCATTTGTCTGTTTCTTCAGTATTTTACCGTGATGATTCAACGCGTCCTTTAATTGATCCTCATTCTCCACCGTAGGGACATCCCGACAAATGGCTGCGACCGCCTCAAAAAAAGCCAGTCTCTCATTATCGTATTTCTTGCGGAACTCCAGCAAACTGTCAATCGTCACAGCATTCATATCCTTCGGCGCGTATGAAGCAATCAGGAGATTTCCAAGTCCATACTCCAAGTTTCCACTATGCCGTCCTTCAATATCTCTGAGCAGCACAGATGAACCAGCAAAACAAGCATTATAGTCGGTTACAATTGGTCTTCTTGTTTGCTCTCCAATCGAACTCGCCAAGTAGGTCATATAGAGTAATCCAAGCTCACCATCAATCTTGACCCAGTCTTCCCATTGGTTTTCCCCGGGGATAGCAACTCCAGTCAGGTACAAATACTCCTTTAGTTCTAGGTCGAGTTTTTGGACATGAATGTATGTTCCATGTTCCCTGGCGACAGCCCCAAGAAAACGAACCATATCGGGATGGTCATGCCATTTCCTTTGTCTCAAAGACATCTCCATCTCGAATATCTCTGGGAATCTGTGCCTATAGTAATGCAGGAACTCAGGATTATCGATCCAGCCTCTGAACGTCCGAAAAAACTTGTTCGCGGCAGATGAAGTATCCCAACTTTCAGGATGATAATCTTGTATAAAGTCAATCTCAGATCGGATTTTGATCACCTCTTCGGAATCACAGGGACTTACCGTTGCTGGGACAATTCGTGATATCTTATCCCAGAAAAGCAAAGCATACTTAAGCCAGTTTTTGTTTGTAAGGTTTATATGGGGATAGTAAATTGCATGTCCGAAACTCATAGCAACTTCCTGTATTTTAATATTTGATTAAAATAATCTACCACACTTTTTGCCTACGTCATTTTTCATACACTGAGTGACATCCGCCGTCGCACAAGGATATGGTGGACAAGCGGACTAAAACACAAACTGACACTGAAATTCTATGATTTACTTTTCAACCTTTAAAGCAGCGCGAACTATCCGTCGGACGTGCCGAGCGGTGCGCATTGCCTCCTCAGCATCTTCCAAATCGGCGGTTGTGCCGGGATAACGCACTTCAACGCCTAAATCGGTCAGCCGTTCCAAATCCTCCCTGAGGGTCTCCCACGACGGCTCCAGAGGCAAGACAAGATTTAGAATCGCAGAAAGGTCGTGCGTTTTCGGAAAATCCTTCTCAGCCTCAACCAAGCGGGCTTTAAGATATTTTTCCGCACACTGCTGAGCGTGAAAACAGGCTGCATCAAAGTTGGGATAATCGGCTGCACTTTTTTCTCGTTCGGCAGTACGAAAATCGCCTTCAGCTTTTTCAATCCATTCGGCAGTTTCAGGCTTCATAAAGTAATTTTCCTTTCTGGGTAATATCCCGCATAAACACATCATGTATGGTCAACCTTTGGTGAAGCTGTTGCGGCGTTCGTACAAGTAAATCCATCGGGAAAGAAGGACGGGTGCGACTGCGAATTGTTGAAGCCATTTTCCAACTCTTGCCTTCGAACGGCAAAACGACAAGCAAATCCACATCGGAATCAGGACCGGCTGTCCCACCCGCATAGGAGCCGAATAAAATTATCCGCTCAGGATTAAACTGCTTTACGATGCTGTCGGCTAATGCCTGGATGTCTTTGAAATCTACCATTTTATCTCCATGATAACACCATAATTATAAGGCAGAATACCAACCTCGACAAGAGGATTCCACAAATCCCCAATTCTTTCAACAAGCTCAGGGCAGGCCCTTCAACAAGCTCAGGGCAGGCCCTTCAACAAGCTCAGAGCAGGCTTTCTTTCGCTCAGGACAGGGACGTGTATTGCGTATAAAAAAATCCGCCGAGTGAATCGGCGGGCTAAATGTTTTTGGATTCCGTATCAAAGCCTGCTCTGAGCAAAGCCGAATGGGTATGGAATGACAATAATTCAACAGATTTCTCGGCTGCGCTCGAAATGACAACGACTTGTCAGGTTTGCGAAGGGACTTTTTCAGGTTTGGGGTCTTTGACAAAGGGCTTAAGCGATTGCGGCTCAGCGACTTTGCGATAGCCCAGCGCCTTTATGACCTCAAAGACCTCCGTCCAGGTTGGAAAACGTGTTGCATTTTTTTGCTTATATTCCTCGATGGCCAAAAGAAACTCAAACTGCTCATCGGACATCTGGCCCTGCTCGGCGGCTTTTCGTTCATCAGTTAGTCGTCTGCCGGGTCCTCTGCGGCGGTCCAGCCCTAAACGTCTGTCAAGAACACTTTGCCTGCGGTCCTGACCTTTGCGACGCTCTGAAATATGTTCTTTATCCATTGTATTTGACCTGTGTTTTTTACTTTAATAGTCTGGCGGATATGAAAGCAGTTAATAACCACGCCGGCAGAATTACAAAACGCTTCTCGGCCCTGTGAGCTCGCCGGAGGTTAGAAGACTAAAAGTCCTCTTCAAAAAGCTCATCGTCGAAATCGCTGTCGCCTTTATCGTCCAGTGCGATATCATAGAAATCGTCATAGGCTTGCTGCGACTCGATTATTACGTGTGCCTCGTCAAGACAATCTTCAGGAACCATTATTGCGATTTCCTTGGAATCTAAAGATTGCTCTTGCTGCTCGCTTATTATGGCCGAGACGTCATTAACTTCCAGCAGAGTTTTATACTCTCTGGCCTGCTCCAAATCCTCGGCAAAGGTAACAACAACGTACCCCTGCAATTTAGCCTGCGATCTCTGCCCTTTTTTGGAACGCTTTGCCATTTTATTCCTCCACAACCAACTATGGTTCTAAACACCCCTTTCTGCGTTTAGCTTTCCCCTCTTAATCTATCCCAGCGTATCTGGATAGGCCTTTAACACTCTCTCATTTTGGGTATTTTCGTCAAATTAGACTCAATAAATTATCAAAAATTACGAACTTTATAAGAAAAAACTTTGATTTGTAAGCTCTGACTGTAGCGACCATTTTTAGCTATCCGCCCCGTAATTGCAAAAATTTATTGTTTGAGCGGATTTTTTTGTTGCAAACTTTGCCGATTGTATGTAATTACAACGCTCAATGTTGAAAAACACGCTTTTAAAAGGCGTGATGTGCCGGTCTTTAAGGATTTGCTGCCGGAGTAATTACAATTTAACCTTTTAACAGGGAGGATTTTAGAATGGCAAATAAAGAATCTTTGATTGTAGCCAGCAAGGTTAAGGCCTATATCAAGAGCAAAAAGATGATGACTTCAGCCGATGCCCTCGGGGCAATCAGTGATAAGGTCTATAGTATGCTTGATGCTGCCATAGCTCGAACTAAGGCCAACCGTCGCACCACAGTCAAGCCACAGGACTTGTAAATCCGGTTAGAAGCCCTTTGTTTTTTTACTTCTAATAGGAAAAATGAGTTATGCACTAACATCTTTTGGTTATAGATGTTGTGTTTGTTGCAGCGTTGCGTAAATGAGCCGTTCCGTTGTTGAAAGGGCGGAACGGCTTATTTTATAGGAACAGAAAAGGTCCAAAAATGGGCTTTCGACTACAAACCTGTGGTTGAAGATGCGATTTACAGCGCTGTTGAGACTCAAATTGACCAAGTTTGGTCCCAATAATCATAACCCATATAATCCTCAGCTTATTTTAAGCCTGCCGAAGGACAAACAGCAGTAATCGCTCCTTTGATTGGCCGTCGGCCAATAAAATGTATCATATCAACGTCAAAATTTACGTTTTTTGGAATTTTTTTTAATCTTCGGCCGTGAAAACTCCGATTTATAGATAGGTAGTATTAGGGTAAATACCGTACTATTGTCCCATTTTCGGTTAAGATTTTATAATTTCTTGCCGAAAAGAGCCTTACTGAATTGATAATGGACGACTCTGCTAAGCAGGGGGGGCAGTATGCTTATAATAATGTAGGGCCGAGAAAGAAGTCTATTATAACTTCTTATTGAATAAATAATTACGAAAATAAACGAAAGGAAACACGTGAGAATTTTCATGTTAGGCTGGGAGTTTCCGCCGTTTATCAGCGGTGGTCTTGGTACTGCCTGTTACGGGCTTACCAAGGCGATGGACCAGCTTGGCGTGGAAGTTACCTTTGTTCTGCCAAAAATGGTCGAGAACAGATATGCAACTCATGTGAAGTTACTAAGCCCGGGCTCCTGGACATCCGCCACATCTTTTATGTTCAGTGAGATGAAAAACGTAAGATTTCACGCAATCAGCTCGGCGCTGCGACCATATTCAACGCCCGATGCTTACCGTCGGCGAATCGAAGAAACATTGAGACAAAAACAAAAAATACAAAGCGGCACTATCAACGCGGCCAGCCAGCTCATCGGCGGTGATGACTACAGCAGGGATATGTACACCGAGGTCCATCGTTATGCTGCGGTTGCCGTGGAATTGGCTAAAAACGAGGAGTTTGACGTTGTCCACGCGCACGACTGGATGACCTATCCGGCGGGAATTGCGGTAGCAGCTGTAAGCGAAAAACCGCTGATTGTGCACGTCCATTCGACGGAATTCGACCGCAGCGGCGAGCACGTCAACCAGATGATTTACGACATCGAGCGGCAGGGTATGGAGCGGGCAGACAAAGTCATCGCTGTTAGTCATTTTACCCGCAGTACGATAATCAGCCGATACGGTATTAGCCCTGAAAAAGTGGAAGTGGTATATAACGGCGTGGAGCGCAATGGAAACTGGTCTTTGGTCGAAACCGGCATCAGGAAAAATGAGAAAATTGTCCTGTTTTTGGGCCGAATCACAATGCAAAAAGGACCTGAGTATTTTCTCCAGGCGGCCAAGAAGGTCCTTGAGGTAATGGATGATGTCAAATTTGTTATGGTCGGCTCCGGCGATATGATGTACCGCTCAATTGAAATGGCAGCAGGACTGGGCATCGGACATAAAGTGCTGTTCACAGGCTTTTTGCGCGGCGAAGACGTCCAAAAAATATATAGAATGGCTGACCTGTACGTGATGCCTTCGGTATCGGAACCATTTGGAATCGCGCCGTTAGAGGCGTTGAATTACGATGTGCCTGTCATAATAAGCAAGCAAAGTGGTGTATCAGAAGTTTTGATGCATGCCCTGAAAGTTGACTTCTGGGACATCAACGAGATTGCCAACAAGATTATAGCGGTACTGAAATATCCACCATTGCAAGAGACGTTAGCAAACCACGGCAGTTTCGAGGTCAGAAAATTACGATGGAAAGACGCAGCAGCCAAGTGCATAAGAATCTATGAAGAGACACTGGTTGCGGTTTGACAGCATCACGCAAAGAATAAACGCAATACGAGATGGAGACATCCGCTTCTAACAGGCGGATAAGGGATTATGCCTTCGGTATGTTTCTATTTTCAAGTTCATCAGCCCTTGCGATTGAGACACTATACGGTGTTTGACAAGAACGACCGTTATTTTGACGATTACAAAAATGCTTCTATATGCCGAAAGGTTGCAAATAAATGTTATCTTCCCGCGAATCGGTTGATTCTTAATTTGATACGCCGATTCGACGGGCGGTTTAAGGTGGCATACAGCATAACCGGGGTCATATTAGAGCAGTTCCTCTCATTTTCGCCGGAAGTTATGAGCACATTTGACGCCCTTGCGGAGACCGGCTGTGTAGAATTTTTGGCTGAGACGTATTATCACAGTCTCAGTTTTTTATACTCGCGTGATGAATTCATAGAGCAGGTAAACAAACATATCGAAACCATTGGCAGTTTTTTTGGTCAAAAGCCGCGAATATTTAGAAATACGGAATTGGTCTATAACAATGATTTGGCCGCCCTTATTGAATCAACAGGCAAATTTGACGCCATAATAACCGAAGGGGCAGACCATATCTTAGGCTATCGAAGCCCTAATTTTGTCTATCAGCCCAAAGGCTGCAACAATTTGAAACTTTTACTGAAAAACTATTCGCTGAGCGATGACATTGCCTTTCGATTTTCCAATCGAGACTGGCCCCAGTGGCCTTTGACGGCGGATAAATTCGCCCGCTGGATAAGTAACGTCAACGGCAACGGTAATGTGGTCAATCTGTTTATGGACTATGAGACGTTCGGCGAGCACCAATGGGAAGATACCGGCATATTCGATTTTATGCGGCATCTACCACAAGAGATTCTCAAGCACCCGGACAACAACTTCAAAACTCCAAGCGAAGTAGTTCAATATTACCGGCCCGTTGATACGGTTGATGTGCCGCACATCATAAGCTGGGCAGATATCGAAAGAGACCTCTCGGCCTGGGTCGGAAACGCTATGCAATCCAATGCTATTCACGAGCTTTATCGGCTTGAGAAGAAAATCAAACAAACCGCCGACGAAAAAATCATTGCGGACTGGCGAAGACTGCAGGCATCGGACCATTTTTATTATATGTGCACAAAATATTTTGCTGACGGCGATGTACATAAATATTTTAATCCCTATGACTCGCCTTATGACTCTTATATAAACTTTATGAATGTCCTGGATAATCTACACAGCCGTTGTTCCAGACCAGCAGCGGGGGACTCGTCTTTCCCCGCGCCGGAACGGAACACAAAAGAGTGCTTTTTTAGTGCGGAGTCGCAAAATACCCCGCCCGATTTGCAGCCGGTAAAATAGATTTCCTGACCTTTTTGCTGCTTAAAGCAATTTTTGATTTTTCTCCAACAGAAACTTTATAATGGAGTAATATGATACAATAAAAGGATTTCCAGGGGGCCTGTCATTTTCCCTCGCCCCGTTAGAAATTCTATGATGGGGTAGTGTGATACAAAAAGGGAAAATTTCTAACGGGGTAAAATTGTGTTAACGTTGCAAAAAGCTGACAATAGATGGTCCCTGTTTCGCAATAAGTCGCAAAATGGAAATCCGGCAGTCATATCCATATCAGTCGCCAATCAACCTATTGAGAATTTATTAACTAAGGAATGGTTATTGACCAACGAACGCGGCAGCTACGCATCATCAACCATCGCAGGCTGCAATACGAGAGGATATCACGGACTGCTCGTCGGCTCGCTCAATCCCCCGGTCAACAGGATAATGACGTTAACCAATTGCCTGGAAATGGTGATACTTAAAGGCCAAGCATTTAACCTTTCAACCTTTGAATTCAGCGACAAATTTGCACCAACGGGTTTTACGTTTCTAAGGCAATTCCGCCGGGATATAGGAGCGCATTTTGACTACGAGCTGGATGAGCTCAAATTGACTAAATCGGTATATCTTCTCCGTGAAACGGATACGGTTGCCCTGGTCTATGATTTTATCCACCATGGGCGGATGGAGCACCGTAAGGTGTCCTGCGGAGAGCCGGTGGAGCTCGTTTTGCGGCCATTTGTCTGTTTAAGAGACTTCCACACGCTGCAACAGTCTCACGCTCCGTTATGTTCAAAGTGGCTTGGGCGTAGCGTGCTGGTCCGTCATAATGTGCCGAATAGCTGCGAGCTGTTTTTAAGCTGCCTCTCTGTTGGCCCCGTGAGAGAGAAAAACGAAGTCTCTCCCGAAGCGATGCCCTATGGTGAACACGGGGTGAACTTCGAGGATGACCAGCAATGGTGGTTTAATTTTGTATATCGCAACAATAGAGAAAGAGGCCAGGATTTTACCGAAGACTTGTGGACGCCCGGCTTTTTTAAGTGCCGGATAGAAACTCCTGCCAAAATTGTTCTCTGGGCAAACCTGAGTCCGCCGTGGGCGCGCTGTAAGCCCGAGGAATTAGCCAATCTTGATATTGAGGCAGTTCGCGAAGATTTGAGCAGACATCAGGAAAACATAAAACGTAAAGCCAAATCGATGCTAAATACCCGATGCTCGATGCGAGTATCCAGCATCGGGAATCTCCACAGGACACCTTACGGTGGAGTATCGAGTTTCGAGGCCCTTTCTTTGGCCGCCGATAGGTTCATTGCGAAGCGTCGAACAGACCATACTTATAGAACCACCATTTTGGCCGGCTATCCTTGGTTCGCAGACTGGGGCAGAGATGCTTTTATAGCCCTGCCGGGTCTGTTACTTTCAACCGGCAGGTTTGACGAGGCGAAGTCGGTCCTGACCACGTTTGCCACAGCGGCAGATGAGGGCATGATTCCAAATCGTTTTGATGACAGAAGCGGCACAACTTACTTTAACAGCGTCGATGCTTCTCTTTGGTTTATTAACGCGGCTTTTCAATACCTGCGAGCCAGCGGCGATTCGAAGACCTTTATGCAGGAGCTTATGCCGACAATCCGCTGGATTATCGACTCTTATCATAAGGGAACCCGGTTCGGTATTCACGCTGACGCAGATGGTCTTATAACAGCAGGCAATAACCAAACGCAGCTAACCTGGATGGATGCCAAGTATGAAGGTATCGCCTTCACACCCAGATGTGGAAAGGCGGTCGAGGTCAACGCCCTGTGGTACAATTCTCTATGCCTTTTAGCCCAATTTTACGCCGACCGGAATACAGAAAACGCGCAGCATTACAAATCAATGGCAGAAAAAGTTCAGGCCGGTTTCTGTAAATTATTCTGGAACGAAAATAAAGGCTGCTTAAACGATTGCATTTTGCCCGATGGCTCGGTCGATGAAAGTCTTAGGCCGAATCAGATATTTGCAGTTTCACTTACGTTTTCGCCATTGTCCCGACAGGGGCAAAGAGCTGTCGTAAACGCTGTCCAAAGCGAGTTGTTGACGCCTTACGGTCTGCGAACGTTGAACGTTCAGGATAGTCGGTATAAAGGCATATATACGGGTCCGCAACAACAGCGTGACGAGGCTTATCATCAGGGTACGGTCTGGCCATATCTTATGGGACCATTTGTGGAAAGCTTTTTGAAGGTCAATGGATTCAGTCGAAAAAGCAAGAAAAAGGCGGCTGAATTTATCCAGCCTCTGCTGAAGCACCTGACCGAAGATGGCTGCCTCGGGTCTGTTTCGGAGATATTCGATGGTGATGCCCCCCATCAGCCGAAAGGATGTATCGCCCAGGCCTGGAGTGTAGCTGAGCTCATCAGGGCATATCAGTTGATAAACGGCTGAATTGAAGTGCCTAAAGTGTAAAGTATAAAGTGCCTAAAGTTAAAAGGAACGAATAGTGAATATTCAACACCGAATATCGAATGTCGAACTAATCTGTTTTCCTTTCAAATCGCTTGTTCCACCGCCAGGTGTCCTCGCAGAGTCCTTCGGACTGCGGAGATATTGGATATTCTTTTTTGTAACTTTAGCTCACTTTAGCTCACTTTAGGCACTTCAATTCTTCTCGAATCAAACATCCGTCACAGGGACAGAATGCGCGAATGTTCTGTTCAGGGGTGGCCGGCGGCACCTCACAGCCCGGCATTAAAATAAATCTTTCCCCACCGGTCTTAATACACCGCTTAGCGGCATCAGCAACATCCTGGGGACTGCCCTCAAACAGGACACCAGCCGGGTTGAAATTCCCGCACAGCGTAATTTGGGGGGTGGCACGGGCTTCCAGCCCGTGAAAACACGGCAAAGATGGCCGTGCCACAAGTTTTCTGGCATTCTCAAGAGGGACCATCCAGTCAACGTCTATAATATCCGTTCCGCTTTTAGCCATGTGCTGGACGATGTTTTTTATATTGCCGCAAACATGCAACTTCACGGCAGCACCAGCTTCGTGAATAGCCGCAAATAGTTTTTGCTGTAGAGGTAAAACAAGCTCGGCATACATTTTTGGTGCAATCAGACTTGCGGCCGAATCGCCAACCCCAATCATATCCGCACCGGCTTTGACTTGGGCAACGGCAAAAACAATCTCATTTTGGATAATTATTTCACCTGCTTTGATAAACATTTCCGGCCTATCTATCAGGTCCAACATTGCATTTTCCACGCCTCGCAGGTCTCCATACTCTGCCAGCGGGCCTTCCACCCAGCCTAAGACGCTGTGGGTCTGTCCGACCTCGGCGGCCATCTTCCGCACACTTTCAATCCGTTGCTTTGTTCGTTGTGCGTTTTCAATATCAAACTCTCTTATACGTGATATGTCGTCGAGTGTCTTTATCAACAGCTCCTTCGGCCTTCCGACACCTTCGGGGGGATATTCAAATTCCATCCCGTATGCAGATGCTTCCCGCCAGGGGTCGCTTATCGCGCTTATCTGGTCGAGGTTAAAAGCCTTAGTAACTGCGAGCTGTGCCTGGACCAGGACATCCCCATCGAGATAATAATCTCTGTACGTATGCCCAATGAAATTAGCCGACCAGGCCATAAAGATAGGGGTAACAGCGGGACGGTCGTAAGAAGCTCCCTTTAGAATCGCATAAATTCGTTCTTTCGGAGTCATAAATCACCTTAACCCCGCCCGTCTCTTGACGGGCTGGGTTAATAAAATTAGAAAGTGCCTAAAGTTTGAAAAAAGAATATCGAATGCTGAATGTTGAATCCCGCCCGTCGTCCACAGGATGCCTTGCGGCAAAGACGGGACGGGATGAATGGCAAACTTCAAAATTCGATATTCCTTGTTCTCCACAGGACACCTTGTGGTGGATATTCACTTTCATTCTTTTTACTTTAGCTCACTTTGACTTCTGAACCAAGGCCAAAAATGAGTCTTTTACCTGCTCAAATGTCAATAGACGTAGGGTGGGGCTTTCGTCCTTCGCAGTAGCTCTGCTACGGAGAATGGATGCCCCACCAAGACTGTTCGGTGGGCTAAAGCCCACCCTACATAACTTTTTCTGCCACTGAGGCGAAATCATTAGCAAATAATCAAAGTCTGCTGGAATCCTGTCCTGGCTTTGCCGAAAGGCCTCCCGCAATAGACGTTTCAAACGATTACGCACAACCGCACTTCCGCAGGACTTGCTGATGGAGATACCGAGTCGCGGATAACCGCAGTTGTTTTCTGCCATGTAGAGCGTGAGCAGCCTGTTGTTCAGACGCAGTCCATCAGCCAAAACAGCTTTGAATTGCCTGTTATTGATAAGCCTTTTCTTTTTTGGGAACGAAAACTGCTTCATCATTTTCATCGAATTAGTGAATTAGTTGATTAGCGAATTAGTGAATCTCTAATTCGCTAATCACTAACTGTGGCCATCTGCCATCTGGCGCCTGTGCAAAATCTCGGTACTTATTTTGCGCAGGGTTTTGGAATAATCCAAAACGCCGGCAAGCTCGTCATTATCCTTGCCGGCCACTACGGGTACATTCTCCAAATGGTACCGTCTCATGTGCTCTATTACCTCTTCAAGCGGCTTATCGGGCGTTGTCTTGTCTCGTACAGGCTCGGCAACATCACAGGCTAATAGCCAGCCGGCCACATCCTGATTCGCAAACATCTCTTTAATATCAGGGATAGTAATTATTCCTGTAATCTGAGATTGAGCATCAACAACCGGATAATACACACTCTCAGAAGTACTGAACACTTTAAGAATCTGCTGAAGCGGCAGGTCATGCGCAATGCTTGTCGGGCTGGTGTCCATAACATCGGCAACTGTATATGTCTTTATAAGGTCCTCCTCGGTAACATTCATTCCTACTTCGCCTGCCTTTTTGACGCCCACCTTAACTAACACCGGGCCAAGTATTTCCATTAAAAAAGTAGCCGTCATAACCACCATAATAATAGTATGGCCGAGAACTTTGTCAAATTGCTGGCTTGCCAAGATAGCAAGACCGATAGCTACGCCGGCCTGAGGAAGCAGACAAATCCCTAAATATTTACGAACCACTGCCGGAGCTTTTGACCATTTACCGCCGAACCAGGCTCCTGTCATTTTTCCCGCGGCCCGACAGATAACATACACTAATATCATCGCTACCATCCAGGAAGTTATCTTGCCAAACTCCATATGTGCACCAGCCAAGACAAAAAACGAAACATAAATCGGTGGAGAGAATTTTTCGACAAGCTCAAAAGTGCCTTTGCTCTGTCGAGGCATTAAGTTAGCAATTGTTATACCCAGCGCCATAGCAGGTAAAATCGGGTCGATTTTCGGTATCATTGAAATGCCAACAACAAGCAACAAACAACTAATTGCAAATTCAAGGATTTTATCCTCTGCTCTGACAAATTTTAAAAGATAATAAAGCAATACACCCGCTAAGAATCCTAACACTATAGCGCCAACGATTTCACCTAAAAGTAGAAATGTAGTAATTAAAACAGAAGTATCACCTGTGCCCATAAGCGCCTTTGCTCCTGTTGCCGCGCCACGATAGAGCAATAATGCTAAGGCATCATCCAGTGCAACGACAGCAAGTATCGCCGCCGTCAGAGGTCCTCTTGTTTTATACTCCCATAAAACATTTGCCGTTGCCGCCGGGGCCGTGGCCGAGGAAATGGCGCCAAGCACAAGTCCAATTGCAATTGAAATATACAGCCTGTCCGCGGGCATAATGTCTTGAAATATTGAAGGCAGTGCGAACCACACAACCACTGAGCTGCCAAGCATTACAAGCAAGAAAGCTCCTATCCCCTGCGAAAAAAGAATTATAAAAAATTGCTTCCCGTACTTCTTAAATACATCACCCCGAAGCTGCGAGCCTATCATAAAGCCGATGACGCCCAAGGCAAACATCGTGAAAGGTTCGAGCTTGTCGATAGTCTGTGGAGTTATCACGCCAAGGACATCACCCAGAAGTATCCCGGCTACAATACACCCTACAACCTGTGGAATATGAATTTTCTGGAAAAAACGAGCACCAAGCGCCCCCACTAAAACGATAATTCCAAAGAGTAAAGCCGGATTCAAATGCCCAAAAGATTCTGTATTTAGATTGCCAGAGGCTAAGATTATATGAATGCCATCTTTCAGATTCACCAAAGTCATCCGGATAACCAAAATTTTATGTTATCGGTTTTTTTACGGCCCGAAAAGCCTGCCTAATTTGATTCGGCGCCGGGTATTTCACCTGCTCTTTTTAGCGCTATCTTTGTCAGAATCGGCCCGATTATTTCAAAGAAGATGCACGTGGCGGTAATGGTTGCAAGGACCGAAGAACCGATTTCAAGGGCATGCGGCATATTATACTTGGCATCGAGTAATGTAAACTCATGTTTGACAATAAGTGATAGACCGATAGCCACGCCGGCCTGAGATAGTATCCCCAATCCTACATATTTCTTAACCTTGTCCTCTACGTAACCGAATGAAGCCCCGATACGAGCACCACCGATCAAACCCACCGACCGTCCAATTATGTAAACCACCCCTATAGTACCAAGTGCCGGAAGAGCCGACAGCTTCAGGTGAGCACCGGCCAGGCAGAAAAATAATACGAACAACAGCGGCATAATGTCCAGCAGCGGGTTCGTAACGCGATGCAGCAATGACTCGTGTCGCATGTTTGCCAGAACGAACCCAACGAACATATTAGTTAAAATCAGCGACAAATGCCACCGTATCGACAAGCCCGTACACACAAGAATAAAGCCAAAAACAACAATAAAAATATCCCTTGCGCTTTGTAATCTGCGAACCAAATGATAGAACAACAATCCAATAATTCCACCGACAATGAAACTCAATCCGATTTCCTTGGCCGGAGCAAGCAGGGCTCCTAGAATACCCTCGGAAATACCCGAGGCCTCCCTTATTAAAAGGTTCTTAGCCAGGGCGGCGGCAAATCCAAAAATGATAATTGCCAGCCCATCGTCAAATCCGACCACCGCATAGAGAGTGGTGGTCAAACTTCCTTTTGATCTGCACTCCTGAATGACGGCGACAGTGCCCGCCGGTGCGCTGGCCGGTGCCATCGACGCGAAAATCAACGACAGTGGTAAATCACGAGTCAGCAGGTATAAAGCAAGAAGAACCGCAAAGAAAGCGCCGAAAGACTCTGCGAAAATAATCGAGATTATTCCCAGACCCAGGCGCTTTAGTGAGGTCAAATTGAGCTCTGAGCCGATGCTGAAGGCCACAAATCCTAAAGCAATTTCTGTGATGAACGAAAGCTGTTCCATCGAAGACTCGTCAAAAAGGTGCAGTACCGAGGGGCCGAGTATGACACCAATAACCATATAGCCGATCAGGGACGGAAGTTTGACAAGCCGCGCAGCTCGGCCTGCGTAAAATGCGACAATTATCGCCACCCCTAAAAGGGTCAACCCGGAAATATGAAGAAAAGACAAATCAATTGTTATAGCTAAAACTGCCATGCTCTGAACCCCAAAACTTATGCATCCAACGTACCGGCCGCATAAGAAACTTCCTGGACGGTTACCAAAACGCCGGTTTTCTTGGTAAGGTCACCAGTAACACTCTCAATCCGCCTGACAGCTTCATTAGCCAGTCCTCTTTCAACAACCGCGATGATAATTCTGCTGAACTTACTCGGCTCGTCACTCCAAAAACTCGCAAAAAGAGGCATTTTTAAAAGATACACACCTGCATTTTCAGCCCCGACAACAACCAGAGAGCTGGCTTCTATTCCGTTTAAAATCTGAATAACATCCCTGAAAACACCTTCGCTTTGTATAAATACATGAATAAGACTTTTGGGTACTTGTGCTCTGCCGTTTATTTCTATATCCTTACCGTGCAGGAAACTCTGGTGTACTTCGTTGGGCGTCTGCTTGGCCAGGATTCTCTCCAGAGCTTTCGGCGCCAAAAGGGTCTGCGAAATGACCGAGAGCAATCTCAGGTGTTTATTGGATTCCACCTCGGGAGCTACAATAAAGACGATAAGCCTGACCTTCTCGCCGTCCGGAGCGTCAAAGTCAACACCCGACGGGACCGTAACTATCCCCACGACAAAGTCTTTAACGGATTTGAGACGACAATGGGGAATAGCTACCCCCTTGCCGACCCCTGTTGACCCCAGCGATTCACGAGCTTTCAGCCCCGCAAGAATCTCTTGCTCACCGACACCCTCAAGAACGGCGCTTTTCTTAGCGAGCCGAGCAACCTCCCGAAGTACCTCGGGCTTGTTGGCAAATTGGGCATTAGCAACTACACACTCTTCTCTCAGAACATCAGCTATCTTCATTTTCTATACTTCCTTATATTTCAGTTTCTGCCTTAGTCAATTTATCCAAAAAGTCCCACTATTTATCCTAAGAAGTCCCTCCCCTACGAATAAAGCTCCTGCAGCCACAGCTTCCCGGAAAAATCCTCGTACACATTGTTTTTAAAAGTCAATTTACAGCCACAAAAACCGTTGACCAAACAAGCATCGAAAAACCACTACAAACTGTCAGCTTCTTTCTGTTTGGCCAGAACTTCCGCACTGAGTCGGCGATGAACAGCCCTTTGTCTCAGTATTCCAATATATTTGTCACCATTGCTGGATGTTACAACGGGTAAAAACCCGATGTCCAAACGCCTGATTGTTTCTAATGCCTCCGATAGCGCCGTTTCTGGCGTGACCTTAGCGATTACAGGTTCTACAACATCAAGAGCTACAAGCCAATCATTCAGTTCCTGGGTGGAGAAGATATTCCGGATGCCGTCCAGAGTAACTGCACCTATCAGCTTGTTATCATTGTCAACAACACAATAGTAAAGACTGTCGGTATTACTTACGAGCCTGATGACCTCGCTCAGAGGCAATCCTGCTTCCATAACCGGCACATCGGTATCCATTACGTCACCAACCTTGTATCTCCTGATAAGGTCATCTTCGGTAATATTCATCCCGACTTCACCGGCCTTTTTTATGCCCACCTTGGTAAATAAGGGGCCGATGAACTGCAAGACGAATAAACCCGTTATTATCACTGAAAGCATCATATCTCGAATTTCACCTTCGAATCGCCGGCTTGCTATAATCAACAAGGCAATTGCAATAGTACCCTGTTGATATAAGCAAAAGCCGAGGTATTTTCTGACAGTCGGAGCAGCTTTGGAATATGCTGCACCCCAGTACGACCCTGTTGTTTTTCCGATGATACTACAAACTATGTATATAGCCGCCAGCAGCCAGATTCGACCTGTTAGACTGACATTCAATCTCGAGCCCACAATAACAAAGAACAGGACATAAATCGGCGGAGAAAATCTTCGAATAAGCTCAAAACTTTTAAGACTTTGACGAGGCGCAAGGTTTATCAGGATAACACCACAGGCCATAGACGACAGAATTACATCTAATTCCAGACTTATAGCCAATCCGATTAACAGCACAACAGTACTAATCGTGAAAATCAGGTTTTTTTCTTCATCATCAAGCCACCTTATAGCCCATCGCAGCATCAGCCCCATGACCATCCCCAGTCCTAAAGAGCCTATTATCTCATAAAATGAATGAAAAATCATTCTCACCAGGCCGGCTTCCTTATGGCCTGTAAGAAAATTCGCCAGACTGATACTGGTGATATACAGTATCAAAGCAAGTGCATCATCGAGCGCGACGATTGCCATGAGCATTGTCGTAAGCGGTCCCCGTGTCTTGTACTCCCATAATACGTTCACTGTCGAAGCAGGGTCTGTCGCCGAACAGATGGCTCCGAACACCACTCCAACCGCCAATGCGGTTTGCCAGTGATAGAAGTAACAAAGTGCAAGAAAACTAAAAATGCCCACTATTAAAAAGGCCACTGCGCCCTCGAACAGCAAGATGGCGGCAACCTGTCTGCCAAATTTCACAAAGATGTCTCTTTTGAGCTCACCGCCAATTAAAAAACCGATAATTCCCAGCGCAAAGAAGTTGAATGCTTCGAGGGTCTCTACAGTCTGTGGCGAAATAACTCCCAGTAAAGGCCCCAGGATTATGCCGATAGTCATGTAGCCGATTATCTGCGGGATGTGAAGTTTTTGGATTATCCTGGCCCCTATCGTTCCGGTAAAAATGGCAATTCCTATCAGCAGTATAATATTGACCTGTTCGCTCCGTGCAAAGATGTTTGCCAATAAATCGTTCATTATCGTGCTCTGAAAAAGCAAAAAAACAACAATATTAAGTGAACTAAAGTGCCTACCAGCCGTGCCAGAGCTACGGCTCGGCAGGAAGTGAGCTAAAGTAAAAAGAATGAAAGTGAATATCGAACAAGGAATATCGAATTTTGAAGTTTGCTATTCATCCCCTCCCGTCTTTGCCGCAAGGCATCCTGTGGACGACGGGCGGGATTCAACATTCGGCATTCGATATTCTTTTTTCAAACTTTAGGCACTTTTAACTTTAGGCCCTGTGCTGTTAGGAAAAAGTAATTTATGGAGTCTTATTTATTGTCAATGGTAATGCCGGGCCAGTCGTCCGTGCGGAACGGAGAAGCCGGCAGACCCTCCTTGTTATAAAGATTGCATACAGGATTGTCCGCCCAGGCATAACGCACAGCAGCAGGTGCGGAAACTTCGTTGCTGCCAACCACAATACTATCACCATCTATCTTTGCATCGGCCCAAAGGAACTTACGGTCCGCTGCGGCAATTGCGAAACCTTTCAACGGCTCATCTGAAGCCGCAACAAGCCCACCGCCAACATGGTCGAAATGCAGGATAATCTTATTATCCTTGATTTCCATCGATTTGTAGATAGGCCCGGAATACACCAATTCTTTACCGTAGCTTTTAGCTAAAGCCCACAGTGCCAGACGCTTACCGACATCCTGCTTGTTCTTTGGATGGATGTCGTTGGCATCGCCAATGTCTATAATCACTGCCATTCCCGTATTCGGTAAAGCCAATGTCATTAATTGAGCCTCGCGCAGCTCTGCCCACGTACTTTCAGCCGGTTCAGGTTTTACAGCCATAAAATTGGCCAACTGCACAAAAAGAAAAGGAAACTTATCCTGCCCCCAATCGCTGCGCCAGTTTTGAATCATTGCAGGAAAGAGCTTGCGGTACTGATACGCCCGCCCGGCATTTGATTCCCCCTGGTACCATATAGCCCCACCAATTCCGTATGGAATCAGCGGAGCAATCATTGCATTATACAATCCTGCCGGCGAGTGAGGGTGTCCCGGCCCAAACGGCGAACTTGGTCTCTGTGGCATTTTCTCACCTTCGGCCTTGGCTTTTTCAGCAGCCTCCTTCCATTCGCTAAGCTTCTGCTCGTATTCTTTCATTGCCTGCGGGTACTTCGCAACCGCATCATCATACCGCTCCAAAATCGGCGCAAAATCACTCTCTTTTTTGAGTACTCCTCGTCTTGTCCACGCCTCGGCCGGCGTCCCGCCCCAGGATGTATGAATCAAACCAATCGGCACATTAAGCTCTTTATACAGCTCCCGGCCGAAATAATAGGCCGCCGCCGAAAAATCGGGAACCGTCTGCGGGCTGCACAATGTCCAGCTGCCGACACAATCGGACTGGGGCTGCTCGGCCACTTTTCGTTCAACCGTGAACAATCGAATATCCGGATAATCGGCTGCGGCAATCTCCTGCTCAGCATTAGCCGAAGACTTCACCGACATCTGCATATTCGACTGGCCTGAACAGACCCAGACCTCGCCGACCATAATATTTTTGAGCGTTATAGTATTCTTGCCGCTGAATGTCATTTCGTAAGGCCCTCCCGTCTTCGGCGAATTCATCGCAAACTCCCACCTGCCATTGTCCCCTGCAGTAACCGCCCACCTCATACTGTGCCAGCTAACGCCGACCATAACCTCCTCCCCCGGGTCTGCCCAACCACAGATAGAGACCTTCCCGTCCGGCGCCGGGTCGACGGATTTGTCACGCTGTAGAACCATATTATCACTTATTACCGCAGGCAGCTTAACATCAGCCAAAACCGTACCTGCATTTACTAACAGCAAAACCACAAAGGCGAACAAAACTACTGTTTTGCTAAAACGGATTCTTTTGTGATTCATTTTCTGACTCCCGAATACGCAAAATAGACCACACAAAGCTTTCTCATATAGTAGCGTAGCTGCC
>JBAQFY010000092.1:0-19591 GCA_049287505.1 Sedimentisphaerales bacterium
GCTCTGCAAACGCTCTGAATTGTTCGGCTTTGCTGAACTGCTCATAGCGCCGACCGCCTATGGCTATGCGGACTACCTCTGCTCCCGACTGCTTAGCTGTTTGCACCGCTGCGTCGAATCTCTCAACGCCGGACTTATCACGGGGCAAGGAAGCAGAACCTTCAATAAACATATCGTAGTTTTGGGCCTTTTGCCGAATTTTATGAGTGTAGTCTTCGTCTCGAACTCCTATGTTAATCTGGACACCGCCGGCGCCGATATTATGACAATGGTCGAGGAAGCTCAATGGGTCCCCAAGTTTTCCCTTCATCCACGCCCATCGTTGATGGGCTGGATTCATTTGCCCGGTGCGCTCTGCTCTGAGCCGAATGTTGAAGGAAAAATCTGCAATGCCAAGCAACGATTTGCCGGCTTGTCGCGTACCATATACTCTTGCCAGGTCCCCGATTGTGGCTGCCGCCAAGCCGCCGGCAATTGAACAAAGCACTTCTCTACGATTCATCCTTTACAATCTCCTGCGTCTCAAGCCACCGGCAATATTTGCATTTCAATTATAGGCCTCACTAAGAGCTTATTGCAGTAATTCAGTCGCGGCGCTCATGATGTTTCCACTGACCCGCTGCGACACATCGCGGCAAGTAAGATAATGTCATACTTCATCCGGTACTACAAACGGCTCGCGGTAGTTTCGGCGCACATACATATTTGCCCATTCACTGAACCGGCCTACAAATTTTTCACTTGTCTGGTCAAACATCAGAGAAGGCCCTATGGTCAAAGGTTCCCTTCCAAGGTCCACGTCGTTGGCTCTTAGATGAACCAGACAGCTCTCAAAAGATTCCTCCAGGATACTATTTCCTGCGATTACTTCCTTGATTTTCTCGACAGGCAGCTTTCGTCCAAGCCGATAGGATATGTTTGCCATGTGACATAGTGCAGCAGAGATGTGACCTTCGAGTACATCGGCTCTAAGGTCGGTGACATTTCGGCTGCGCATTGCCCTGATGAAGTTGTCCTGATGTCCGATGCCACCATCGCCAGGGAACTGCTTGAGCCTTTTGTGGTTATTGTCATATATCCAGCCGCCCCCTCTGCCGCCACGAAAATAGCCGTGCTCACATTGTACTACCATGCCAAAATTGGTTCCTCTATAGTGGTCTTCGGCGCGTAGGCCTTTTTTCCGCGGCAGGCCGCGTACTTCGTAAATAATCGGAACCGGCTTATAGTCAAAGAAAGTGATTTGAGTGTTAGGCGTTTGCCCGTCATCGTCCAAACCGAGCCGTCCACCAATGCTGATTGCTTTGGGGGCAATCGTCTGCCGGCCAATCACCCACCGGCTCTCATCTATATTGTGGCCACCGAGATTGCCGACCTCCCCGGTGCCCGTATCCCAAAACCAGTGCCAGTCATAGTGCAGGTTCTTCCGCATCAAGGGCACGAGCGGAGCCGGCCCCTGGAAGAGGTTATAGTCCACCGATGCAGGGACGGCCTGGGGCCCATTGACTTTGCCAATACTCTCACGGAGGTTGTAGCTGATTGCCCGGACGAGTTTGATAGAGCCGAGGCTGCCTTGTTTGATATACGCTACGGCTGCCTGTAATCCTACATCGGAGCGGTCCTGGCTGCCGGTTTGCACAATTCGCTTATACTTGCGAGCTGCTTCCACCATCTTTCGGCCTTCCCAAATATTGTGGGAGAGCGGCTTCTCCGCATATACATCCTTCCCGGCCTGGCAAGCCCATACGGTCATCAGCGCATGCCAATGGTCGGGGGTAACGATGACAACGGCATCGATGTCCTTATCATCGAGTAACCTGCGGTAGTCCACATACATGGCGACGTTCTCGTTGCGGTCCTTGAATTGTTTGGCCTCGAAGTCCAGGAACTGAGTGTCAACATCGCAAAGTGCAACTATGCGAACACCTGGCACTTTACCGAATATATCGATGTGCTCTTTGCCCTTTTTGCGAAGACCCACTATGGCGATGCGAATGTCATCGTTCGCCCCAAGAACCTTCGATGAGCCCCGCCCGTCAAAGACGGGACGGGGCGAGGCCCTGGCACGCGGCGCTGAGCCGAATCCTACACAGGCAGCAGCCGTTAAGCTCCTGATAAAGTCTCTGCGAGTGAGTCTGTCCATCGGTTTTGCCTTTTACCTATCGTGTTGTAAACGTGAACACGGTCATAGTACTGTACTTTTGGCCAGGCCGCAATACAACAGATGGAAAATGCGGCTTGTTGGGCGAATCAGGAAAATGCTCAGTCTCAAGACAGAAACCGTAATGCCTGTCGTAAATCTTGCCGCCTTTGCCCTTGATTCCTTTCATACCGTTTGCGGTATAGAACTGCATACCAGGTTCAGTAGTGTGCACTTCCATAACCCGGCCGCTTGCAGGTTCATAGACCCGAGCGGCCAGGATAAGCGCACCTCCTGAATTTTTCAGCACGTAGTTATGGTCGTACCCGCGTGTTTCCGTAAGCCGGCTTATCCTTGCTCCAATTGTCTTTGGCCCGGTGAAGTCCAGCGGAGTATCTTTGACACTAAGAATCTCCCCCGTAGGTATCAGTGCTGCATCTGAGGGCGTATAGTAATCGGCGTTGATGAGCATCTCGTGGTCCAGAACGTTACCATTGCCAGCCCCTGCGAGATTAAAATAGCTGTGATTGGTGAGGTTGACAATAGTAGGCTTGTCCGTTGTAGCCTCGTAGCTTATCTTTAGCTCGTTGCCGTTCGTTAGGGTATAGGTAACAATGCAATTGAGATTACCGGGAAAACCCTCATCGCCATCCTTGCTGAGATACGTAAATCGTACACCTACTTCTTCTCCGCTCTGGAACGGGCGGCCTTCCCACATAACCTTATCGAATCTCTTGTCTCTTCCGCCGTGGATGTGGTTCTTGCCGGCATTTGCGGTCAGCTTATATTCGGTGCCGTCGAGCGTGAACCTGGCATTCGCGATGCGATTGGCGTAGCGACCGACGACGGCCCCAAATAGAGGGTTTCTCTCAATGTAGGAATCCAGGTCATCGAATCCAAGCGCCACATCGGCAAATTTGCCGTCCCTACCCGGCACTTTTAGTGACACCAATATCGCTCCATAATCAATAACACTCGCACGTAACCCTTTTACATTCGTCAGCTCGTAGAGAGTTACCTCCTGGCCATCCGTCATTTGACCGAACGGCTTCTGTCCTACCCCAAAATTGGCCTGATTCTTCTGGGCTGATTGACCAACGGCTTTCCCACTATTGAACCCCGCCCATCCTATGGGCGGGGTGAAACAGGCGGCCGTCAGCACTATAAAGAGACAAATCCGGTAATCCACAGGATGCTTTGCGGCATTAGTCATAGTAAGGCCCTCACAATTCTCTTAACGCCAAGTGTTCTCCAGAAGGAATCCTTCGGACAACACCTTTTAAAAATATTCACAGTACCGGCTCCTAACTTTAGGCACTTTAAGTGTAAAGTGAGCTAAAGTGAGCTAAAGTTAAAAGAATGAATTATGAATATCCACCGCAAGGTGTCCTGCGGAGAATAAGGAATATCGAATTTTGAAGTTCGCTATTCACCCCGCCCGTATTCCTATGTGTTTAGCCAGACTAAATACATACCCGTTTATGCCGCAAGGCATCCTGCGGACGACGGGCGGGGTTCATCCCGTCCCGTCTTCGAAGGGCGGGATTCAACATTCGACATTCTTTTTTCAAACTTTAGGCACTTTACACTTTAGACACTTTATACTTTAGGCACTTCAAACTTTAGCTCACCGAGCGACATCATCTCAGGCAATCATCATATATGGAGGCGTAATTATCAACTCCGGAACGACTGCACGGGGCGGCAGCTTGGCGACCGCCACCACACAGGCGGCAATGTCCTGGGGCTGAAGCATCCTCGCACGTTTTTCGGGCGGCGGCGGTGAGGGACGCTTATCCACGATTGGGGTGTTTGTCTCACCCGGATAGATGTTCGTTACCTTGATACCGTTTCCGCACTCCTCGAGGTTGACAAAAGTCCCAAGAGCGCTCGCGGCAAACTTCGAGACGCAATACGGCAGACCCGCCAGCAGCATCGCCCGTTTGCCCGCTATAGATACAATATTGACGATTAGTCCCGAACCTCTCCGACGCATCACCGGAAGCGCAGCATAAATACAATTGAACGTCCCCGTTGTATTAACCTCCATCACGCGGTCGAAGTCACTGGGGTCGATATTGGACATCATCCGATTCGCGACGTTGATACCTGCACTATTGACGAGGATGTCGATAGGGCCAAGCTCGTCGCCAAGCCATTGAAATAGCTGGGAGACTTGCTCGCGCTGAGTGATGTCACAGGCTCGCCAGACAAACCCCGTTAGAGGCTGCGGCTTTCGGCTCTCTAACGGGGCAAATGAAGAGTCACCGCCTTCCTGCCGAGCCGCTGGCTCGTCGCGGCTGGTAGCTTTGGCAGCGTTTATCAGGGCTTCTTCGTTGGCATCTGCAAGTGCGACCCGGCAACCTTCAGCCGCAAGAGCTTTGGCGATTCCTAACCCAATGCCCCCTGCTCCACCCGCGACTAAGACTATTTTGCCATTCAAATCCATAATTCAATCCTTCCTTGTACTACGTTCCGGAATTGTGAGTGGTGAGCAGTGAGTGGTAAGTGCGCCTGTAAGAAGCGTATGTATCCATATTCAACTCACCAATTAACCAATCACCAATTAACCATGCTGCTGATTCTATATGATATACCGGCATAGTCAAGCACTTGATTTGCGATTTTCTCCCGTTAATGTCCCGTATGCAGGATATGCCTAATCGGCTGTGCGAAGCGGCGGCAGATGCATTCAACCATACACGAACATAGCTCCTGAGAAATTCAGAGATGTTTTGAGAAATCGGCTTGTTTTTTGTATGATATGGTGATGCAATTAGAGGAGAACTAAAAAATGACGGATTTTGAGAAAGCACGGGCACTGTTGCACGAGTTCAAAGGGGACTCATATTTATTCGGCCTGGATGTCCTGGCAAGAGTAGGCGAAGAAGCTGCCGCCGTTGGAAAGAAAGCAGCGCTAGTTCGTGACACATTTAACGGCAGCGATGATTATGTGGAAGTCATACGTAACTCGCTGACCAGAGCAGGAGTCGCTCTTGTTACAGAAATCAGAGGCGCCAGGCCTAACTGTCCGAGGGAAGACCTATTTAGAATTACCGACCACCTGAGGGAGTCAGAGGCGGATGTAGTACTCAGCTTCGGCGGCGGCAGCACAATCGACGCTACAAAGGCCGCTGAGGTCCTTCGCACTCTCAATGGCCAGATTGATGAGTATTTTGGAACGGGGCTTATCACCAAAGCATTACAGGACAGCACCGGAAGGTGTCCTTCGAAGAGCAAGTCCCTGACTACGCACATGGCCATTCAGACAGTTGCCAGCTCGGCAGCCCACCTGACCAAGTACTCGAATATTACAGAAGTTTCAACAGGCCAGAAGAAGCTGATTGTGGATGATGCGATTGTTCCTGCTCTTCCGGTTTTCGACTACGAGGTAACGTACAGTACACCGCCGGGCCTGACCGCCGACGGAGCGCTCGACGGCATCTCGCACTCGCTGGAAGTTCTTTACGGAGCTATCGGTAAGCCTTACTACGACAAGCTCGAAGAAATCGCCGGCATCTGTATTCGTCTGGCGGTCGGTTACCTGCCGCGGGCAATTGATAATCCGAGGGACAAAGAGGCACGAGAAGCACTCTGCTTAGCTACAGACTTAGGCGGATATTCCATTATGATAGGAGGAACCAACGGGGGACACCTGACCAGTTTCTCCCTGGTGGACATACTGCCACACGGCCGCGCTTGTGCAATTATGAATCCGTACTACACCGTCTTTTTTGCCCCGGCCATTGAACGGCCATTGCGCATTGTCGGCAAAATCTACCGGGAAGCAGCGCTGACAGAGGCTAATATCGAAGCCCTGAAAGGAAGAGACCTGGGAGTCGCAGTGGCTGAGGCTATGTTTGAGCTGGCTCGTCGTATCGGCTGTCCTACCCATCTGAGCGAAGTTGAGGGATTCGGCCGGCAGCATATTGACCGAGCGCTGTCCGCCGCCAAGAATCCGCAGCTTAAGATGAAACTCCAGAATATGCCTGTGCCGCTCAAGGCTGAGATGATAGACGACTATATGGGCCCAATATTAGAGGCGGCACAAGACGGAAACCTTGCGCTGATTAAGAATGTGAAATAGGAATCTGCGGCTGTGAAAATAAAGTTAGCCTATGGCAAGGAAGGTCTGGATATCAGCCTGCCGGACAACCTGAACGTCGATGTCGTGGAGCCCAGGTATAGGGAAGGTCTGCCGGACCAGGCTGCGGCAATAGAAGAGGCTTTACTCAAACCCATAGACTCAAAGCCCCTGCGATACATAGCCAAACAATCGGGCACCGTTGGCATCGTCATCAATGACATCACCCGCCCGATGCCTTACAAGCTCATTTTGCCGATTCTGCTGCGGGAGCTTCGTGGTGTACCCGACGAGCAGATATTGCTCTTCAATGCCACCGGTACTCATAGACCCAATACGGAAGCGGAGCTTCAGGAGATGTTGGGAGACGAGGTCTTGAGTAGATACCGGATTATCCAGAATGACGCACGGGACCGCCCTTCATATAAGCTCGTCGGAACCACCAGGAGCGGAAATGAAATCCGGCTTCAAAAGGAGTATCTGAACTGCGAGGCCCGAATTCTAACCGGTTTCATAGAGCCGCATTTTTTCGCCGGCTTTTCGGGTGGCGGCAAAGCCGTCATGCCGGGGCTGGCTTTGCTGGAGAGCATACTCAAAAATCACAGCGCTAAGAACATAGACCACCCGAAGGCGACCTGGGGTGTTACGTATGGCAATCCAATATGGGAGGAGATACAACAAGCCGCGTTACTGGCGCCGCCGAGTTTTCTATTGAATGTGGCACTCAACAGAGACAAGGAAATAACAGCCGTTTTTGCCGGAGACTTTCGCAAGGCGCACGAGCGAGGTTGTGCCTACGTCAAGAAAAATGCAATGGCTGCCGTAGAGAAACCGTATGATATTGTCATTACGAGCAATTCGGGATATCCTCTGGATTTGAATATGTATCAGGCTGTTAAAGGTATGAGTGCAGCCTCCCAGGTTGTCAAGAAGGGCGGTAGCATTATAGTCGCGGCTGACTGCCAAGACGGAATCCCAGACTACGGAGAGTATGGCAGGCTATTGCTGGAGGCTAAGAGTCCCGAGTCGCTGCTGAAGACAATTCGCAAGCAAGATTTTTCAAGGCAGGATATGTGGCAGGCTCAGGTCCATAGCTTGGTCTGTCAGAAAGCGGACGTGTATTTCCACAGCCGTAATCTCAGTAACGAGCAAATTGAGCGTGCCTTTCTCAAGCCGTGTTCAAGAGTAGAAGAAACCGTCGAAGAGCTTCTGCATAAATACGGACGAGATGCTTGGATTTGTGTTCTGCCCGAGGGACCTCAGACAATTCCCTATGTCTATCAGGACAGCCTTACATAAGATGATATGGCATTACTCGAACTTGGCCCTTAGGGGTGAGCTTTCAGTCCACAGGATGCCTTACGGCACAGAATTCAGCCGTCCAAAGTTGACAGAAATGAGCTACGTTGTTACACTCTCCGGTCATGGTAAGAAATCAGAAGACAGAACAGGGAATCGATGAACAAGAACCAGGCCGACAGCAGAGAACCCATCTCGATATGCCGATGGGCAAGATTAGACATGTCAAGATTAGCCGTCTGATTTGCGGCGGTAATCTAATCATCGGCAGCTCCCACGACCGTGACCTGATTTACGTTGCCCCGCTGATGAGGCACTACTTCACCGACCGAAAGATAATTGAGACATGGCAGTTATGCGAAGAATGCGGCATCAACACGATAATAGGGCCCGTCAACAGCCCCTACGCATTCGGTGAGGACCCAACCATTCGAGTATATAACCGTTATCGTAACGACTGGGGCGGACGGATTCAGTGGATTGCCCAGACTTATCCTAAAACTAACGACCTAACCGGCTCGATTCAAACGGCAATTGATAACGGTGCCATCGGCGCCTTTGTGCACGGCGGCATAGGCGATAACTGGGTCAGGTATAACCGCGTGGATTTGCTGGCCAAAGCCATTGAATTCATCAAGAAAAATGGGCTAATTGCCGGTTGCGCATGCCATTGGCTTGAAGTGCCAATGGCGCTGGAAAATACGGGTGTCGAGCTTGACTTCTATATGAAGACGCTGCACAGCGATGACTATTGGTCGGCCACTGCAAAAGCTGAGCGTCCGGAGCGTGGGCTGCCGCCCCACGACAATATGTGGTGCACCAAGCCTGAGGAGACAATCGAGTTTATGAGAAGCGTCAAGAAGCCGTGGATTGCCTTTAAGGTTTTGGCAGCCGGAGCCATACACCCACAAAAGGGCTTCAGATTTGCATTTGAAAACGGAGCGGATTTCGCCAACGTGGGCATGTTCGACTTTCAGGTTCGTGAGAACGCAATTATCGCACGTGAGGTCATTGCTGAGATTAAGCGCAAGGGCCGCGCTCGGCCATGGATGGCATGAAACAATCCGGCAAAGTCAGCCTGTATCAAAGGCCTTCCTGAGAATGCCAGGTAACCTTTGCTCAATTATTACTCAGTCAATAAAACAGGAGATGCAATGAAGAACATCAAGACACGTATATACAACGGTGAAACTTTAATTGGATGCTGGTTAAATCTTGGTTCAGCTCTCACTGCGGAAATCGTAGGTATGTCGGGATTTGACTGGGTCCTCATAGACATTGAACATGGGTCGGGTACCGAAAGAGAGGTATTGCAGCAGCTTCAGGCATTGGAGCATACGCCTGCGGCATCAATTGTCAGAGTGGAGTCCTATCAGAGACAACGTTTTCACCGGATTCTGGATTTCGGCGCAGAAGGTATCATGTGTCCTCGAATCCATACACCAGCGGAGGCCCAGCAGGCGGCAAAAGCCATCCGGTATCCGCCGGAAGGGATAAGAGGTGTCGCCAGAATGGTGAGGGCAACACATTTCGGTTCTGATTTTGGTGAATATTACGCCAATCAGAAGAAGAACCTCGTCTGCATCGTTCAAATCGAAACAGAAGAAATATTAGACAGCCTGGATTCAGTGGCGGCAACCGACGGAATCGACGTGCTGTTTGTCGGACCGATGGACCTCTCAGTTGCGTTGGGAGTCTATGGTCAGCCTGACCATCCGAGATTTATCGATGCCATCAGGGCCACTGCTAATGCAGCCATAAAAGAGGGCAAGGCAGCCGGTGTTTTGCTTCAAAAGCCGGAAGAATTCAAGAGGTACTATGAATTTGGATTTCGTTTTATCGCCTGCGGCTCGGATTCGGTTTTTGTGCAGGATGGAGCCTGCAAAACGGCTGAGAGATTAAATGAGCTGAAAAACTCTTGCAAAATCAAGAAATAGAAATCATAAATACGTTTAATCCTGAAAATTAGAGAGGAAACTCACTTTGAAAATAACACGGGTTGAGTCTTTTCTCATGTCCTATCAGATGCCTGAACCCATCAGATTAGGGTTTTGGGGAGGAGAGCGTACAATTTTGAAAAGAGATGCGATGTTGATTCGGATAACCACGGATACAGGCCTGAAGGGATATGCCCCGGGTCCTGCCCACGAGCGAGCAGACCGGGAAATAAGGCAAACAGTCGCTCCTTTTCTAATCGGCAAAGACCCTCGCCGCCGGCAGAAATTCCACTTTCCAGCAGACCAGGAGGGCGCGAAAACCTACAAGGCCGTTGAAATCGCATTGCTCGACCTTATGGCACGGTATGAAGGATGCACATTGTCGGAGCTGCTCGGAGGCCGGAAGCGGGACAGGATTAAACTATATGGCAGTGCAGGTATGTATATGGAGCCTGAGGAGTATGTTAGGGAAGCGCACGCAATTATAGATATGGGATTTCCGGCGTATAAAATGCGACCCGGTATCGGGCCGGAGAAGGACCTGAAAGCTGTGGCTCTGATGCGGGAGGCTGTGGGACCGGACGCCGGTCTTATGATTGATGCCCATACATGGTGGCGGATGGGGAACAACAGCTACCCTTTCGAGACTATTGTGAAATTGGCCCGCGATATGAAGGACTATCATCCAATCTGGCTGGAAGAACCTTTACCGCCGGATGACCATGCCGCGTATCGCGAATTGCGTACGCAGCTGGATGTGAACCCCGCCCCTCAAAGTAAAAAGAGGGGCGGGGTGAAACTGGCTTCAGGCGAGCACGAGCCGGATGACGCGGGCTTTCACGATTTGATAAGCTCAGAGGCGGTTGACTATGTTCAGATGGATATCCTTTGTCAGGGAGGAATCTCAAGTGCCCAGCGGATATTCGAAGGTGTCCACAAACATGGACTGCGATTTGCGTTTCATAGCTGGGGCACGACCCTGGAAGTATTAACAGCCGCCCAGTTGGGTGTATGCCAGCCCGAAAACGTTGTTGAATGGCTTGAATACCCCTGCTACTCGAACGAAGAACGTTCGGTGATGTATCCCGCCCGTCGAAGACGGGACGGGATGTATCCCTTTCCGCTGGCCGATGAGATTTTATCTGAAAGGCCGGAAATTGAGAATGGATATCTTGTTCTGCCGGATGGGCCCGGCATTGGAATCGAAATTAACGAAAATGTCATTGAAAAATATCCTTTCATTCCCGGTCCCTGGTCTGTGTTCCAGTTGAATTCCCCGGCTGAGACTATTGCCGTGACAGGGGACCACAGTTTGAAGTGGGTGAACCACGCCCGTCGTCCACAGTCCACAGGATGCCTTGCGGCAGATGCCTTGCGGCAAAGACGCGACGGGGTGAACCCCGCCCCTCAAAGTGAAAAGAGGGGCGGGGTGAAAGGAAAAAAGCGATGATTGACCCTTTATGGCTTCTGCTGGTGGGGATGATTGTCGTTTTAGGCGGGATATTACTCCTGCGTCTGCATCCGTTCCTGGCTCTTATACTCGGGGCGCTGATTGTCGGAAGTCTTACAAGGCCGGCGGCATTGGAGAAGTTTGCATCTGATAATAAAATGACAGCAACGGAAACTACGACGCTGCTGGAGTCTTCCGTTGGTGAACGAGTGGCTTATGGATTCGGCCATACCTGCGCGAAGATTGGGATTTTAATTGCCATGGCCTCCATCATCGGGAAGTTCTTACTCGAAAGCGGCGCTGCGGAGCGCATCATTCGTTCTCTGCTAAAATGGCTGGGGGAAAAACGCGCGCCCTGTGCATTCTTAGGAAGCGGATTTCTGCTGGGAATGCCGGTCTTCTTCGATACGGTTTTCTATCTGATGATACCTCTGGGCAAAGCCATGGGGATAAGGGTAGGCCGGAACTACGGTCTCTACGTTATGGCGATTGTGGCAGGAGCAACCATGACCCATTCTCTGGTACCACCGACGCCAGGCCCTTTGTTCGTTGCGGGTGAACTTTCTGTAAACATAGGACTTATGATAATAGGGGGAATCGTCGTCGGTATGTTTACCGTAAGCGCCGGTTATCTTTACGCGCTATGGGCAAACCGAAAATGGCCGGTGCCCGTCAGAGACACGGCCGATACTTCTGCTGCCGATTTAAGAAGTATGGCAGAAAAAGATGAAGCAACCCTGCCGCCCTTTTGGCTTTCGATACTACCCATCGTTCTCCCCGTTCTTTTGATTGCCGGAGGGACATTTTTCGATTCCTGGGCGAAGACACAATCTCCCATAAGAACGGCTCCATTATGGCGAAGCATCGCCGGATTGATTGACAATGTAGGCAATCCTAATGTAGCCCTCACAATATCGGCTGCAATTGCTTTATTGACTTTTGCAGGGCTACATCGAGACCAGAAGTCGAAGACCCCTTCTAACAGGGGGAAGAATATCACAACGCTCCTTCAAAATGCGCTATCGAGCGGCGGATTAATCATTCTGATAACATCTGCCGGTGGTGCCTTTGGTGGAATCCTGCAACAGACAGGTATAGGTTATCGCATTCAGGAACTGGCAAGCTCTTATCGCATAGCTGCACTTCCACTGGCATTTTGTGTGACAGCTATTATCCGAACGGCTCAAGGTTCCGCAACGGTCGCCATGATAACTGCGGTCGGCATTCTCGGCGGTCTGGCCGGAAGCGGACAGCTTGGATTCCATCCACTCTATCTGGCACTGGTCATTGGATGTGGGTCAAAACTCATTCCCTGGATGAATGACAGTGGTTTCTGGGTGATATGCAAAATGTCCGGTATGACGGAAGGTGAAACGTTGAAAACCTGCTCGACAATGATGACACTGATGGGAATCGTTGGTTTGCTCGTGATTATGATTCTGGCACGCCTTTTCCCATTGATTTAACAATTTCGCCCCGTTAGAGGCCCTAACGCCGTTAGAGACCATAAGGAAAAAAGCTCCAATGGAGCGAAGGATAAAGGCTCTAACGGGGCGAGCTAAATAGAAAGTAAGGAATCAAAATGAAAATTGTTGACATGCGTGTTCACTCCATCGCCATCGCAGACCCCCCTTTACGCAGCTCCTATGGCCTTCATGCGCCGTATGCCCTGCGGACGATTCTGGAGATAGAAAGTGATGATGGTATCATAGGAGTCTGCGAGACATACGGCGGAGAAGTGCCTGCACGCGCACTGGAGGCAATCCGCCAGCAGGTTATCGGTCAGAATCCTTACCGGCTAACAGGTATGCTTTCTTCGATGGTGGAAGGCGAAGGCTCCGGAATCGGCCGCTCCCAGACCTACCTCGTACCCGGCGAGAATCCACTTGACCAAACAACCCGAACGTATGCAGCCGTCGAAGTGGCCTGCCTCGACTTGATTGGTAAATCTGTCGGCCAGCCCGTATGCGACCTTATCGGCGGTCGGGTGCGGGACCGGGTCGCCTTCTCTGCCTATCCATTTTTCAAACACGCCGGCGGCGGTGGAGAAGGTAACGATTTGCGTGAGGACGAATATGGCGAAGTAATGACTTCGGAAACGCTTGTCCGGGAAGTCAAACAAATGCTCGCTAAATATGGGTTTAGCTCCATTAAGCTTAAAGGCGGTGTGCTGGAGCCGGACCTGGAAATTGAGACCATCAAATTGCTCCGTCAGGAGCTTGGTTCTGAAGTTCCTTTGCGCATCGATCCAAATTCTGCATGGACAGTTGAAACATCCTTGCGCGTAGGCAAAGCGTTGGCCGAAGAGCTTTCGGGTGGGGGTTATCTGGAAGACCCGACCGCTGGTTTGGAAAATATGGCAGAGGTAAGACGACGGTTAGTCGCCGAGGGAATTAAGACACCGCTGGCAACCAATGTGGCAGTGACGTCATTCGCAGACATTCCACAAGCTCTGGAGTTGGACGCCGTACAAATCATTCTTTCGGACCATCACTATTGGGGCGGCATGCGGCAGGTCCAGCGTCTGGCCAGTCTATGTAAGGTATTCGGCATCGGATTGTCGATGCACTCCAACAGTCATTTAGGGGTGTCTTTGATGGCCATGGCCCACGTAGCGGCAGCGACTCCGCATCTGGCCTATGCGTGTGATACCCATTATCCATGGCAATCGGAGAAGGATGAAGTGGTCGCAGGAGGCCGTGTACCGATTGTCAATGGATGTGTGATTATTCCTGATAAGCCAGGATTAGGGGTAGAGCTGGATTACGACCGGCTGGCGAAGGGACGAGAACGTTACGAGAAGTGCCCGTATTGCAAAAGAGATGACGAAGCTGAAATGCGCAAGCACATAGACCCACATTGGAAACGAATACTGCCAAGATGGTAATCAACAGAGACAGCAATTTAATTCGTCATGTAGGTTACTCATGCCTTCAAAGGACGACAGAAAAAGCATCTGATTTATACCAATTGCAGTTAAAAATTGCCGAAAAAATTGCATTTATACTAATTGAGAGGGCCTGGATTCCTGCTTTCGCAGGAATGACAAGGTTAGGTAACTCGCCGCGACCAGCCGTGCCAGCGCCACGTCTCGGCAGGTGCGTCGCAGCAGGTCGGCAATCAATAAATAGAATTGGTATAAGAAGCGTTTATGGCTGAAAAAACAGCAATTATCATTGGTGCAGGCCCCGCAGGTCTGACAGCGGCTTATGAACTGCTTGATAAAACAGATATAAAACCAATCATATATGAAATGACAGGTGACATTGGTGGTATCTCCAAGACTATAAATTACAAAGGCAACAGAATAGATTTAGGCGGGCACAGGTTTTTTTCCAAGTCCGATAGAGTTATGCAGTGGTGGGAGAATATCCTGCCTTTACAGGGAGTACCGGCAAGAGATGATGTTGTACTCGGAAGGGATGTCCCGTTATCTAAAAAGGATAATGCTCCTGATCCTGAAAAAACCGATAAAGTGATGTTAATTCGCGGTCGTCTTTCACGGATATTTTTCCTGCGAAGATTCTTTGACTATCCTATTTCTCTGAACCTCAAGACACTTTCAAATCTTGGATTGATACGAGTTATTAGAATAGGTCTGAGTTATATCAAAGTTCGACTTTTTCCAATAAAAAATGAGGAGTCACTACAGGATTTCTTTTTAAATAGATTTGGAAAGGAGCTTTACCTTACTTTTTTTAAGGACTACACAGAAAAAATCTGGGGAGTTCCCTGCGATAGAATTAAAGCTGAATGGGGAGCCCAAAGAATAAAAAGTTTATCGGTGACCAAGGCAATTCTCCATGCAGCAAGAGGTGCTGTCTCGAGAGATTCTTCTATTGCCCAGAAAAAAACGGAAACAAGTCTGATTGGCCAATTTATGTATCCCAAACTTGGGCCTGGGCAAATGTGGGAGGAAGTTGCCAAGCTTGTTAAAGAAAAAGGCGGGAAAATATATTTAAATCATAAAGTTGTAGGCCTCAAGTCCAAAGACAATAAGATAATAGAGGTCAAAGTGAGACCCCAAATCACCGGTGATATAAAAACTGCGAGAGGGGATTATTTTTTTTCAACAATGCCCGTCAGAGAGTTAATACATTCTCTCGGTGAGCGTGTGCCTCAGGAGATTCAGAAGGTTGCCCAGGGATTGATGTATCGTGACTTTATGACAGTTGGTTTACTACTAAGAAAACTGAAAATAAAAAACGAAACTAAAATAAAAACTCTTAACGATATTATCCCCGATAACTGGATTTACGTTCAGGAAAGAGATGTTAAACTTGGCCGACTTCAGATATTTAATAACTGGAGTCCTTATATGGTTAAAGACAGAGGCACTATATGGATAGGATTAGAGTATTTTTGCACTCAGGGAGATAATTTATGGAATAAATCAGATGATGATTTTACTAATTTTGCTGTAGATGAATTTGCTAAGATTGACATCATAGAAAAACGGGATGTTCTTGATAGTATTGTTATTCGGATGCCGAAAGCTTATCCTGCTTACTTTGGCACGTATGACCAATTTCATTTAATTAGAAATTTTACCGATAAGATTGAAAATCTTTTTTTAACCGGCAGGAATGGGATGCACAGGTACAACAATCAAGACCATTCTATGCTGACGGCAATGAAAACTGTTGAAAATATTATTAATGGTGTGAAATCGAAAAATAATATCTGGTCCGTTAACGCAGAACAGGAATACCATGAAGAAAAATAGTTATATTCCCAAAGTCAACTCAAGCTTGATTCTGGTCCTTGTTATATATTCGATATCAGGGCTGTTGCTTTTAAAATACTATCAGTATCAAATAAATCCCGACGCAATTTTTTACCTTTCTATTGCTCAAAAATATCTAAATGGTGATTTCCACAACGCTGTTAACGGCTTCTGGAGCCCGTTACTTTCCTGGCTGTTAGCACCGTTCCTGCTCTGGCGATTACCTGCTCTGCTCGCGGCAAAATTTCTATCTTTAATCGCAGGCCTGCTGGCCATAATGGGCGTAAGACTATTGTCTTATAGATTTGAGATGACCGAAAGAATCAGGAACGTAGTGTTGTTTTCACTGATTGCCCCCACTCTGTATTTTTCACTATCGGTCATTACGCCGGACTTGATAGGGGTGTGTATTCTTGTTTATTACCTGAACATTATATTTAACGCCGACTATCCAACCAGTGGATACGAAGGCGTATTCTGTGGGGCGTTAGGCGCAACCGCATATTTGTCGAGAAGCTATATCTTCCCTTTCTTTATTTTTCACTTCTTGTTGTTTAACGTATTTCATTATTTCAACAGCGTGACAAAAGAGAAAAAGAAAAACGTATTGCTAAATTTCTTTTTTGGGCTGGCTGTCTTTTTCGTTATCAGCGGGAGCTGGATATACGTAATAAGCAATAAATACAATAAAATAACTATCGGGACAGCGGGCAGATACAACTACGAACGTGTCGGCCCGGAATCGATAGGTCAGCCTACCCTTAAGGGTTTTGTAAAGCCGATTAACGAAACTGCGGTGAGTGCGGGGGAAGACCCTTCTTACATTAAAATGAAGCCCTGGAGCCCAATGCAATCATGGGCTTCTTTCAGACATCAATTAACAGTAATCTTCAAAAATATTTACAGCACAATTTACATCTACAGCAAATTCTCCTTCCTGGCAATTCCAATAATTATCGCATCTCTATTACTTTGTATTCGGTTACCCGATAAACTAATTTCACAAGGGAATACGTTTTATCCACTGGTAACTATGGCGATATATTCCGCAGGCTATATTCTACTTTTGCTGGAGGAAAGATATCTATGGATTATTTATGTCCTGCTAATACTTCTGGGCGGGTATCTTCTTAATATACTGTATCAAAAAGAGTCCTCTTATAATCCCCGGAAGAAAATAGCACTAATGCTTTTCATCTTGTCGTTCGTTGCAATGCCATTAAAGAATCTGGTTCAAGACATCAATACGAACAAGGATATATATAGCTTAAGTAAAATGCTTGAAAATCAGTACGGCATACAGAGAAACATTGCATCGAACAAAGAGCGGCATAAGTCATTGTACTTATCATATTATTTAAAAGGTAAATATTATGGTGAGGCGGGCAAGAATATCGCTGAAGAGGACCTGCCGGCTGAATTGAGCAAGAATAATATCGATTACTACCTCGTCTGGGATGAACCGAAAGGAGACTCTCAAATTTTGCCCAATTATGTAGAAATCACAGATGGCAAAATTCCAGGCTTAAGGATATATTCTTTGAAAGAAAACAAATAAAATAGAGTGTGCGTTGTTCCGACGGACGAGCCGCAGTATCCGGCGGGGTTGTAAGAGAACTTTAGCGTGCTCACGAGGCGGCCAAAGAAGGTTACGTCTTCCGGACGTCAAAATAGACTTCTTCGGTATTTGTTACTCGAACAGCAACAAAAGTCTTCAACAATATGGCCGACGCAGTGGAGTTTTTCAAAAAGAAAGAATACGTGAAATAATGAGAACCTGTGGTCGTATATAATTCCTTGTATAAATGGGCTATTTTGGTTATTTTGGGGACCTCCACCGTTGCTTAAAAAGATGAGATTATGAACATTAAGAAACGTCCAAATCATAAGATATACATTCAAGTGCTTCGTGGAATGTCGCCTGAAAAAAGGCTGCTCAAGGCGTTTGAGCTGTCTGAATTCGCCAATCAACTTTTTATCCAGGGATTACATACCAGATACCCGAATCTTCCGGATGAAGAATTCAAGAAGATACTTATGGAACGTCTTGATAAATGTCACAACAGGAATTATTAAAAACGGTTATTCAAATACTCGACCAAGCTGGAATCGAATATATGCTAACAGGTTCTGTAGCCTCAAGCTTGCAAGGCCAGCCCAGAGCTACCCACGACATAGATATGGTCATCGCCATTGAAAAATCGAAAGCTCATGAGTTAGTCGAAGCTTTCCCGTCCCCTGATTTTTATTTGGATGAACACAGTATTCTTGAGGCAATTAACAGCCAAAGTATGTTCAACCTGATTGAAGTAAAATCAGGTGATAAGGTTGACTTCTGGATATTATCCAATGAAGCTTTCGACCGTTCACGCTTTTCACGCAGGTATAGTGAAAAGTTTATGGGAACAGAAATGCAGGTTTCGAGCTTGGAGGATACAATCTTAGCCAAATTAAGATGGGCGAAACTCTGCGGTGGAAGTGAAAAACAATTTACCGATGCCCTGGGAGTCTATGAGGTCCAGTATGGGAAATTAGATATAGATTATCTGGAACATTGGGCGAAAGAATTAGATGTTAAATCATTATGGAAACGGATAATGAATGAAGCGGAAATAGCATAGTCGATACAATCCGATTTTACCCAGCATAAAAAACTTTTGATGAAACGTTCAACCGGAAACTTAGCGGCTGTATAGATATTGTATGAAAAATGGCAGATACTAAACAGCAAATATCGGACAAGGAATTGGCCGGCTGTATCGACCATACGCTGCTTGACGCCACGGCTACAAAAGAGCAAATCAAACAGCTTTGTGAAGAGGCGAAGACGTATGGCTTCCACACAGTATGTGTAAACTCGCGATGGCTTGGGTTGGTGGCCGAACAATTACATAATACAAAAGTAAAGGTTGGCGGTGTCGTTAGTGTGCCGCTCGGGGCCGACTCGACCAGAATAAAAGTTGCTCAGGCCAAAGAAGCCATCTTTGCCGGAGCCGATGAGATTGATATGGTCGCTGATTTGGCGGCGATAATCGCCGGCGACATGAAATATCTGCAAAATCAGGTACAGGCTGTGCTGAAAGTCTGCCGGTCGATGAGGCCGGCGGTTGTGCTCAAGGTGATAATCGAATCGGCTGCTCTCAACCACGACCAAAAGATATTCGCCTGCCGGGCAGCGGACAGATGCGGCATCGATTTTATAAAGACCAGCACAGGCCTGCACCCGGCCGGCGGAGCAACCGTCGAAGATATAAAGCTGATGAAACAAACAGCTCCGAGCTGTAAGATAAAGGCAGCCGGCGGGATAAGAACAGCAAAACAGGTTCTTGAGATGTTAGCCGCAGGCGCTGAAAGAATAGGTACTTCTTCAGGGGTAAAGATTATAAAAGAGCTCAAAGACACAATAGAGACATAAAGAGGCCAGAATAACATAAAGAGATAGTACGATGTTACTCCTGCGAAAGCAGGAGTTCAGAAAAATAACGATAGGATGGATTCCCGCTCATTCGGCTTCGCTCAGGGCAGGCTTTGCGCGGGAATGACATAGGGCAGGACAGTTACAATGACAGCAGGGGTAGCTGCCAAAACCGATAATCGTATTCTTTGCAGACCGCACTATAAAGAAATCCGGACATCCGTAGATTTGCCGGCTTTAAGCGAAATATTTTCCTTTCGAAGATCGGCCTCAATCCTCGGCGGCAACCCAGCCAAGGCGGATGCGGACAGATTCAGCTACTGGGCCGCTGAGCCGAAAGAGGTATTTGAATTTAAGACGGGACAAAAAGACCCATTCGGAAAACTGCAAAAAGTCCTGAATAAATATAAACTTCAATCAGACACAAGACTCAAGACCCAAGACACAAGACTCAAGACCCAAGACACAAGACTCAAGACCCAAGACACAAGACTCAAGACCCAAGACACAAGACTCAAGACCCAAGACACAAGACTCAAGACC
>JBAQFY010000093.1:0-4051 GCA_049287505.1 Sedimentisphaerales bacterium
GGATGGTCTAACAAGGCCAAAGCCTGACGCTCGGCCTCGAATCGGGCAATAACACGCGCCGAATCCATACCCGGCTTGATGACCTTCAAGGCCAACTGACGCCTGATGGGATGCTTCTGCTCGGCCAGATAAACAATCCCCATCCCCCCTTCACCCAAAACACTGAGAAGTTTATACCGCCCAATCCGACCGCCTGGCTTCTCCATAAATTGCTCCAGGGAAGCTGTTGTGGCGGCTTCTTTCCCGGCATCTTCCTCTTCAAAACCAATGGATAAAAGCCGTTTTAAGCGTTCAGGGTCCTTACCAAATGTCGATTTTTTAGTCATTGCCAGGCAATCCGAATTATAATAATTTTATTTATTGATTGCCGATTATCTGACTCTGTCATTCCTGCGGAAGCAGGAATCCAGGCTCTTTTTGGGTATTATATGGGCCCCCGCAAGGCGGGAACCCTATGCAACTCTTTCGGCAATTTTTAACTGTAATTGGTATTAGCTATTCGCAATATAACCGCGCTTTTGGAAAGTGTTTTATCATGGCATATAAAACCAACCGAATAATTAAATAACTTGTTCTTCTATCTTTAAATCCAGGAATTATTTGAAATGCTGCGCCCTTTTTGGGAAGAATCGCATAATTTCTTCCAATTCTTCATTTATCCGGTCATCCGACGTCACAGTATTGCGAATATACTGCTTCAAAGCCGCCTGGAACCGCCTCTTGACCGTGATGTTCATATTGGAGGCCTTCTTTTCATCCTCAATGCCGTACTTTTCACAAATATCGGCCAGAGACGGAGGCTCGACATTTTCCAGTATGGACTGTACGACCCTGTCGTGGAAGATATTCCAGTGGATTTCCATACCATCCTCACGGCATTTGGCCTCCACCTCAGAGAGAATCTCATCGAGTAATCCCGAAAGCCAGGCGTAGTTGTAAGCATCCTCGGCGCTCAAATTCGAGATGGCCTGGGGCACTTCTGCCGGGTCAATCCTCTCAAGCTGAACCAGCTTTTCTGGGGGTATCCGTTTCCTTGCAGCCTCCGCTGTTTGTACGTTAATGAGATATTGATTGAGTGCATGAAGCAGGAATGACCGGAAACGTCCTTTGCACTGTTCGGCCCTTTGGACCAGATTGCGATTTATTACCACTTCATGAAAAAAGCCCTGTGTCAGGTCCTTGGCCTGCTCGTTGTTATGGCCTTTATGACGCAGGTAGCAATAAACCGGCTTCCAGTACCTTTTGAGCAGCAAGTTCATCAGGGCCTTATCTTTGTCCTTTTTTAATTTTATATCTTCAATCAGCGACCAGTGAGTGGTGAGAAATACTTCCCCGGCTCCCCCCATATCCGTCTTTTCTTGGTATCCGGCCACTTTTGAACCCTAAGAATCCGCTATCGCCCATTTTTCATAATATCATAGTCAGTAAATAACTTATTGTCAAGCACTTACATTTAAACCGGCCGCCGAAAAATAATTTTTTTCAAATTTTTTTCAAAACGCGCGCAGCATCCAAAATTTTTCTTGGATTACATTACAGAGACCTTTGGTGAACAAGCCTTTGGCAGCATCTGAAAAGTTCGCCATTGGCGATTATTAACAATTATTGTAAGGCCCTTGAACAAAAGGGAAGAAAGGCAGGTGCAAATGAAATGCTATAGTCGTCATCCCGAGCGAAGCCGAGGGATCTGTTTAAATAGATTCCTCCACTTTGTCCCCCCGCTCTTGTCTTCGACAAGAAGACGCCGGGGGACTTCGGTCGGAACGACATCTGTAAATTTATTTAATTTTATTTTGCCCATAAAGGCAGAAAGGAAAGGTGTGTTATGAATCGGGTAAATTGTGCAAAAATTAAAGTAATGTTAATTGGATTTGTGGCCGCTATTGCGCTTGTTGGCGGGCGTGTGAAAGCAGACATCATCATGAGCGAACCCACCAGTGTTGGGCCGGTGATCAATGATGCTTATGATGTACAGAACTCCGACTTTTCACATGATGGATTGCAGTTGTACTTTGCAGTGTGGGGCCGGCCTGGTGGATTTGGCAGTGGCGACATATACATGGCCGAACGAGAAACATTCAATAGTCCTTGGCAAGAGCCTGTCAATCTTGGTCCAAACGTCAACAGTTCTGCATGCGAGATTGAGCCGAGCATATCATCTGACGGCCTTGAGCTTTATTTCTCGTCCTGGGACGACTATATTTTGCGCGTGTGTACCCGCACGTCAAGTGATGCTCCCTGGAGCAAACCGGTAAAGATTGGTCCACCGGTTGGCTCAAATGAGCCAGCTATCGATATCGGCTCAAATGACGTTTGGAGCCCGGATATCTCGGGAGATGGTCTTTCCCTGTATTTTGTCTCCACCCGTGTCGGTGGATATGGTAGAAGCGATGTATGGATGACAACGCGGCCCGCTGTGGAGGATCCGTGGGGTGAACCAACGAATCTCGGGACGAATATAAATAGTTCCGATGACGAGTGTTTTGTAAGCATCTCTGCTGACGGTTTAATCCTCGTCTTCAACAGAGGATTCAGGACTATGTGGACAACGACACGAAAATCAATAGATGATGACTGGGGACCCGCTGTGATGCTCCCCTTTGAAAATCCTCCGGGCAACTTCCATAGCCCGACGTTTTCACCCGATGGCTCTACCTTATACTTCAATGTCGCCAGCGCCTGGGGTACATTAGGAAAAAACGACATATGGCAGGTGAACTTTATTCCAATCGTTGACTTCAATAGCGATGGAATCGTTGACGCCGCGGACATGGGCGTCATGGTTGATAACTGGCACACGCACAGCACGCTTTGTGATATTGCCCCGCTACCTTTGGGCGACGGCTATATAGACGTCAAGGACTTGCTCGTTCTGGCCGAGTATCTTGAGCCGGGCGACCCGACGCTCATCGCACACTGGCCGCTGGACGAAACAGAGGGTATGGTCGTTGCTGATAGCACCGGGAACAACGACGGATATGCCTTGGGCAATCCTATCTGGCAGCCTGATGGCGGGCAAGTGGACGGCGCACTTCAACTGGATGGCGTGGATGATTGTGTTATCACCAAATATATCCTTAATCCGGCGGATGGTCCCTTCAGCATTTTCGCATGGGTCAAGGGTGGTGCACCGGGCCAAGTCGTTGTGTCACAAATGAGTGGAGTAAATTGGCTTTGCATAGATTCATCAGAAGGAGTATTGACGACGGAGCTTGCAGATCCCAATTCTGATATCGGTCCGTTGCGGTCGCAGTCTGTTATTACTGATGGTGTCTGGCACCGGATAGGCTTTATGTGGGACGGTTCGCACAGAACCCTCTATGTTGACGATGTCGTTGTGGCTGAAGACGAGCAGGCTAATTTGGAGGCCTCAGAAAACGGCCTGTACATTGGCACCGGTACGGCTATGGAACCGGGTTGCTACTGGTCCGGCCTGATTGATGATGTTCGCATCTACAACAGGGCAGTAATACCCTAAGAAATCGCGGCGATGGCCCAATAGGCTGACTCAGAAAGAAACAAAACGCTTAAAATAACCACACACCATTAAATTTGACCAAAGGGCTGGCAGCCCGATACCCTGCCAGCCCTTTTCTTTTACCTGATACCCTGCTGTCCTGATAACCTCCACCCTGATTTTCTGATAACCTAATAACCTATTCTCCGCCCTTCGTCTTTTGCTTTTTTTATCCTTATTTTATTGACTTTTGTTTGAAAATATGTTAAAATACCAACATGTTTTGCTCGCCCCTTAGGGGCCAGCAGGCTAACATAAACCGCCCGTAGGCGATAGATATAGCGGAGAACCGCACGTTTTCGTATCAGCAGATACACGCCAAAAAGCATTATCTGTCAAGCCAGACAAGGTTTTGAACATTAAATTTGTTAAATTTGGATTCGTTTCGAATTTCGAGCTTAGGATTTCGGATTTCATGCTAACAGATAACTCCTTATGCAACAAAAACTTATCATCAATCATCAATCCAGGAAGCCCTTCCTAATGGGAGCCGAAATTGATCTTTTTTTAGAGCCTCGTTTGTGGGTGTCGAAG
>JBAQFY010000094.1:0-8054 GCA_049287505.1 Sedimentisphaerales bacterium
TGAAGCAAAACGTCGGGGGACAACGGGGCGTTGCCTACTGAGCCATCAAGTCAAACGGTGAGATGTAATCGCTGTGTTTATCACGCGCCTCGTTCAGACGCTTACGCGTAGCTTCCAATGTATCATACACAATCTGGGGACTATTTGGTACGTTCTCTTTGTGGTACTTCTCAACACGTTCAATTTTGGCCAGATTCTCAGGTACCCGGATAGTGAACTGCTTGACATAATCATCTTTTGTATATTTCTTGTCAAGAACCTGCTTGAACAGCTTCACCAGGTCATCATAATGAGGAATCTGACCGGTCGGGCAGGTAATCGCATCCGCTTCGCCGTGTATTCGGAGCTCCATCCATTTAACCCAGACATGCTTATCACGGACGCCATTGACAAACTTGCCTTCTTTGTCCCTCAGGAAATAATTCACACCGAATACCAAAGGCGGCTTTTTAATACCATTCGCAATGTCAATATTATTCTGAATATATTTACCTTGAGGAATTGCCAAAAAGTCCTGAATACTCATCAAATTGATTTCCATCACACCTTCCTTGCCGATAATCGCAAAGGTTGTCTCGGTCTCGAGCGAAGCACCATATAGAACTATTCCGTGGGCCCAGTCGAAGCTTTGCTGGACCGGTACGGATGCCTTGCTGTCACGGCCACCATACATTAGCCCTCCCAGGACAACGCCATCGGGATTGTCAAGCTCAGGGTCGCAATTAGCCAGCGCCTTCAAAGCCACCGTATATCTTGCGTTCTTATGAGCCTGCGGGATATCATTTCCTTTGGCATCTTTCTTTCCTTTGAACCATTCACCCGAAAAGTTGACACCCTTGTCCGGCGTATCTTCTCCCATTCCCAGCCAGTAAGGCTTTTTATCTGAAACCAGAATGTTCGTGAAAATCACCTCACCAGGCCTATGCAGCACATCCCATATTGCAGGGTCATTCTGGGCATTGACGTTTTGAATAATGCCAAAGATTCCTGCTTCGGCGTTTACCGCCCGAAACTCGCCGTTAATCTTCCTGAAGTACGCAATGTCATCGCCCATTATAGTCTCACCCGGCAACATCGCTGTCGAGGTCTTGCCGCAGGCGCTGGGAAAGGCGCCGGCCAGATAGGTCTTTCGTCCTCCGGGGCCGTAAACCCCTGATATGAACATGTGCTCAGCGAGCCAGCCCTGCCTGTCAGCCTGGCGAATCGTAAGCCTTAAAGCCAGCTTCTTAAGCCCTATAGTATTGCCGCCATACTGGGTATTAACGCTATAAATCGTGTCCTTTGTGTAATCCATATAGACACGCTTATTTTCCACATCAACGCTGACCATGCGTTCGTTCATCTGGCCTGCTGAATGCAGAAAACAGAACACGTTATCATCCTTTCCAATCTTGCAAAACTGCTCATAAGCAATTCGATAAAGCAAATCCTCGCTGTGCGCCACGTAACACGAATCTGTCGCCTGTATGCATGGAATGCTGAAAACCGAGCCGGTCGGCCCTAACGACAAAAACCGAAGAATCATCGTCCTGCCTTTCATTGAATCTTTAAGCAAACCGCGCACCTCAGCAAGCCCTTTCTCTCGCTCTATCTGATTCAGCGCCTTGCTCAATTTTTCTGTTTTTGGCACAAGATATTTGGTTACTTCCCTGTCGCGGCCCTGGTCGTGGTATCCATCGAAGTGACAAGTATGCCCTGCCGTTTCAAGCGGACTCTCTTCCCCGCTCTTGACTGCCATATCGCGAACGTACTTAACGTCTTTGGCAGAATCCGTACAAACAAAAACCGTCTGGGGGCTTGTAAGCTCTATCGCATCCGCAACAAATTCGTGTATCTTCACATTGTCAACAGCCATAAGCCTGTTGTATTGTTCAGCCGACATCTTTTCTTTCAATAATTCTTTTACATTATCCATGTGCGCACATTAGCTCCATAAATTGTAATTTACGTTCAAAAAAACCGAGAGATTGTAACTGTCGAGCACTCTGACGTCAATCCCATTAGAGGCTTTTTTCTCTGCCCCATTAGAAATTCGGTTTTTTTATACATTACTATTTCCCGTTACAGATTTCTAACGGGTCGAGGCCGTGTTGGAAAGTGCTTCGTTTGTGCTTTTAAGGGCGTGAGCCTCGTTAGAGAAAGCCACCGGAAGAAGTTCTCTAACGGGTCGAGAGTCTCTAACAGGGTCAACTTGCTTTCCGGAAAGGGTGGTTTTTATATAATCTTGCCCTGTAGTAATAAGCGTGCAAGTTCATGGCTCATAAAAAGGCCGACTCCTGCTTGTCGCCGGCAGGGGTCGGCCTTGGTTTGCATTAGGCCGGAGGAGCTGCCGTCTCGGTCGGCAATCCAAGCTGTCATTGAATAATCAGTACGTGAATATCTCCACCGTTTTCTGGAACTGTTCAAAATCCAGCTCGCCCCTGGCGAAGTCGCCGACGTCTGATTTTTTCGCGCGTATAGTTAGAACAGTTGTTGAAGGCCCGCTCATCTCGCCGTAACCGGCCATGCCGCCCATCATGCCACCCATCATGCCGCCTCCGTAGCCGCTCCTGCCCCCTCCGTAGCCGCCCATGCCTCCGCCATAGCCGGCAATACCGTAACCGCCGCCGGCCATGCCGCCCATCATGCCGCCCCCTTTGTTTGATGAGGGTTGTCTGGGACTGGAAGTTCCGGACATCGGAACGGCGTTTCCAAAAGTTTCGTTTCTAAAATAAACCACACTACCCTGGCGGCCCTGTCCAATGACTGTAACAATTATCCACTCGTCCGGTGATAGATTTCGAATATTTGCGGCGTGTTTCAGCGTTTCAATAAGCTCTTTCTTGATTTGGTCAAATTTCACCAAACCTGGTCCCTGCTCTGAGAAACCCGGCATACCCGGCATGGGAGCTTTCGGGGAGAATATCTGCTCTCTTGCACGCTGCCAGGTCGGGTCAATCTGTTCGGCAGTTTCCTCATCTTTCTGCTCCTCTGGTTTCAATGGAGGTGAGAATGCAAAATTTACTTCCATTAAAAAGACCACTCCATAGCCCTGCATATAGATAGCCTCCGTAGAGCGATTGTCCCGTCCAAAGAAATCACCGAAATCGGTGAACACCCCTTTAATCGTGCGGGACTCCTTAAATCTCTCGTCAAGGATGTGTGACATAACAAGCAAATCCTGCGTTATAGCGTCAAGCTCTTCCGGTTTGACCTCTATATCCGGTATCACAAGGACTTTCCGGCCGCCGGTGCGCCCAAGCATAGGCACAGGGCCAATCCTTTTCGGGGTATAGTTCTGGTTAATCTGTTCGTGGATAACTTTAGTATATAGCCGTTCAGCCGGCTCGAAGGTGTAACCATCTTTCGTAGGCTTAACCGTGCCGCTCCATCCATATTTAACGGTGTCTTGATATGTGCCGTCCCTGCCGGTAACAGGATCGCCCGGCAGGCCCTGCATCAACACGCCGCTCAGGCCGGTTTCACCGGAAATGATATAGGTACTCAGAGTCGGATCGTAGTTATCATTACTCCGGTCGGCGATAACTTTAGTGTAGGTCATGCTGGTTGGTTTGAAGGTGAAACCTTTTTTTACCGGTATAACCGTGCCGCTCCAGCCTTGCTCCACGGTGGCGGTGTAATAGCCGCTTGGGTCGGTAACAACATTACCCGGCAGGCCGTGCATCGTCACGCCGCTTAGGCCCACTGAACCGGAGATAGTATAAGTCGATAACTTTCCTTCGGGTTCGTTTTGGGCCAAGGCGGGATTTCCCATCAGCAGATTAAAAATGACGAGCACAATAATTGTTCTGGTTAAAGATTTCATTTTTTTGCTCCTTTCATTTAATGGTTAATTGGTGAGTGGTTAATTTGTTAATTAGTTACTCACTACTCACCACTCACTACTGCTTCGTGCCCAGCAGCTCATTCGTCTGGGCGGCTACGGCCAACAGGCCATTTCTAAGCTGGATTTTTTCTTGTTCTATTTGCTCCAAGGCCGCAGTAATCTGTTGACGCTCTCGCCTGCGGGCGGTCTCGATTAACTGAATGAGCTCCATTAGACGTTGATTCGTCAGGGTTCCGGAAGCGGCTAAGGTCTGTGCGGCGAACTCAGTCAGGTCGCGACGAACCTGCTGCTGAAGCTCGTCTTTAAGCTGAGCGCAGTTAGCTGCAAAGGCCGACTGCCATTGTTCGTTGAGCTGCACGATTAGGTCCTGTCGAATAGTCGGCTCCAGAGAAGCTTTCAGTGAGCTTTCCAGAGCAACTTTAAGCTCTTCCACGTCCAGCGGCTCAGGGGCAGAGAGCCTGCCGGTGGCGTATCCCACAGCGAGCAGAAGTACCGCTGCAACGGCAAACTTCATTATTGGGCTTTTAAAAACTGCTTGCAATATTCCTGGGCTTGTTCCTTGCCGGCTTTTTTCTTCGTTTATCAGAGCGTCACGAACCCGCTGTATGGCACGGTTGGTAGCCTCGGAACTCGGCTTAATCTGCGATAGGACTTTTAGCCGATGTTCGATTTGGTTTTCGTTAATTTTTGACATTTTGCGTCTCCTTTTCGGAAAATGATGACTGGTTATGTGCAAGTATGTCCCGAAGATGATTTAAGGCCTTCGAGCATAAGGCTCGGACGTGATGAGATGTCTTGCCTAATTGTTCGGCGATATAATCATAAGATTCCTCTTGTATGTATCGCATAACAAAGGCCTCGCGCGGTACTTTATTCATTTGACTAATTGCATTTAGTATTTCATTCAGCTCTTCTGTTCGAACAAGTTTGCCCAGCGGCGAACCGTCATTAGAGGCCGGTTCGCTTATCTGGTCTAAGCTCAAAGGGTTACGCTTTCGGCTGCGGCGCCAGTCAAAAGCCAAGTTTATCGCTGCTCTGTGGGCATAAGCCTCTCGGTTCAGAGCTTTATTGAAGTGTCTCGAATTACTAAGTTTTATGAATAATTCCTGCATTAGCTCCTCGGCAACATCTTCGCGCAGTGTCAGCCTGGTCAAAAGCGCATACAGATTCGCTCCGGACTTGTCCAACAGCTCTAAAAGTTCTTTCTGTCGGTCTGGCAAATAACCTCCTGATGTTAGCCCTTCAAAGACTTCACTATTATAGACGGTAAAGGATGTCTGTGCGCAACCTCATTTATGAATAATTTTTTTCGTTTGCCGCTCCCGATGCGCATAAAAAAGGCCGGTTACAACGAACTGGCCTATTTTCACCAATGATATATACAAATCACTTTTTGACCTTGAATTCGTACTGATGAATTTCGTCTTTGTCCATATCTTTGCCCTGGCAGCTAAGAACAAAACCATCTTTCGTTTTCTCGTACTTGAAATCCTTTCCGCTAAATAAATCCTTCGGCAGACCGGCCGGGAGCTCCTCAGGCAATTGGCCTGCTTTGGCCTTTGTTATATATACCTCGATTGCTGTTCTTAAGGCGTTGGAAAAGGTATTCTCCCTTATCTCAATATTATAAATCTTTTGATACGCCGGTGCCACAATTGACGTTATAGTAGCAGCAGTGTTTTCGGCAATATCCTTTTTGGGCTGTTCGTCCAGCTTCTTAAGCTCAGTATAGGCCTTCTCATAGGGCATCGGCGTACTTAGAATCGTTTGAAGTGCGTCCATATGGTTAATGTAGTAATCCCTGTTTTTTTCAATAAGGGCTTGATCCACGTTGCGAAGCTGCTCGGCTTCTTTGCTGTCCGGTGCAACAGGTTTACCGATAACTATTTCTATAAGCTCTTTTAGTTTATCAAGCTGCATATATTCAAGAGATAGTTCCCTTTCATACTTTGATGTAGCTTTGGACGAAAGCGGTCTGCTTTCTATAATGGCCAATTGATTTTTCAGCCATGTCAAAGTCTGAAGGTCTTGCGGCATATCGCCCAGGAGATACTGGATGTGGTTGTCAGCCATCTTTTCAAGTGCCTTAGCTACCAACAACGAAATTATTGTCTCGTCACCAATATGCTGGCTTATCTTGCGGAGAGTGAGACAGCGTTCAAGAGCCAGCCGGTAATCACCCTCGGACGCGAGAATTCTGGACTCGGCGCCGATGATAAAGGCCAGCTTTCTCGTCTGAGCAAGATGGGACATCAGCATCGAAAATCCATCGGAATATTTCAGACCCCAGTTGCAATTTGGAATCTCGGCGGCAGCTATAGCAAGATTAATTGCTCCTCGGCAGTTTTCGATGTATTTTTTAATTCTTTCGTTGGGTTCGATTTTGCCCCTTGCTAAATCAGCCACCATGTCCTGCATGGTATCGTCCGCTTTTTCATAGGAAATGTATGACTGATAGTAAAGCAAAGCAGCATTATCCGGGTCCGGCGGATAGGCAAGGGCCGGAGAGGCAAGTATTAATAGCATAAGAGTAACACAGGTAGCTTTTGTTAATTTTTTGGTAGTAATCGTTTTCATAGTTTTGTCCTTTCTTTATTTAGCTTTTGGAACCGTTAAATAAATCTCCTAATGATACACTGGCTGGCTGTGGTCCCAGAATTTTAAGAGCCTTTTCACACTGATTTTCTATTCCTTCTATGCCGCTCCGGCGATAAGCGATTGTCAGCGACTTCATCGTCATTATCTCAGAAGGGGACTCGACAGTTTTTAAAGATTTGGTCGTGATGCCTTGCTCAGACGGGCCCTGGTGAGCAATAAAAAAGCTGATTCCCACGATTATCACAGCTGCTGCGGCAAGTTTGGTGAGCGGGCTTTTTAGAATTACTTTCAATATGCTGGGTTGACGGGCTGAATCCCTTTTGGCTGCGCGTGAAAGGAGCGTTTGAAATTCGTCAGGGTATTTTTGCTTCCATTTCTCGGGGTCGAACTGCGGCTTTCCCGTGTTTATGGTGCGGGAGATTAGTTCATCCAGCCATTTTTCATTTTTTTTCTTGTTCATAGTCGAACCTCGCCAAAACCGTTACGCCGTAAATAATCAGCCATTTTTTTCTTCGCCCTTCGCAGCCTTCCGTTTATCGCCTGTTCGGAAATGCCCAACACTGCAGATATCTGCTCGTAAGACATACCATCATAGTACCGCAGAAAAATCAGCTCTCTTGCGGAGGCCGAAAGTTTGCTTATAGCTTCCCTGACAACATCGGCAGTGCCATCGTCGCGCGATTTGGCCGCTACCATCGAAAGGTCCTCGGTGGTGCGAAGGCTCTCTGTATTGCGGGCCATATCTTTTGCTGCGTTCCTGCAAATGACAGCGAGCCAGCCGGCAAATCGACTCTCTTTCTTTAACTGCGGCAGCTTGACAGCGGCCTTTGCAAATGCCTGCTGGGCAGCGTCTTCCGCTAAGTGTCTGTCGCCAAGTATCGAATGAGCAATTGCAACCATAGCCGGATAGTAACGCCGGCATAATTCGGTAAAGCCCTCTGCGTCCCCGCTAACAGCTGCCTTAACTAATGCTATATCCGGCTTTTTCGCCACTAACTTTTCTTTCCCTAGAATCCCGGACATTATTTCGCCGAATCGGCTTCCGTTAATACAGACTGATATTTACGCCTAAAATGGGCGCTGAAATTGCTGTTTTTGTAGGTTTTTTAATTATAACCATTTTGGCGCGGTAAAGGCATAAAAAGATGGCCGGAGAAAGTACAGGGGAGGTTCACTCAAAAAGTACAAGAGATGCAGACTTACTGAGACAGGTATTGCTTTGCGAAACGTTTTGCGGCCAAGTAGAGCAGTGCACGGCTGTTTTGAAGCGCATAATCAAGGGACATCTTTTCATCTCTGCATGATATAGCAGTGGCGATACCGAGTTTTTGATACTCCTGCTGCGGTATATTAACCTGACCTGCAAGGACAGCTACGCGAGCGTGTGATTGTGAGGCCATTTTTAAGATTCCGGATACGACTTTTCCATAGAGTGATTGCCGGTCGAAAGAGCCTTCGCCGGTAATGACCCAGTCGGCGGATTCAAGCTCGGCGCGGAGATTACTGCGTGCCATTACCGTTTCTATGCCGGAGACGACAGCAGCATTCATAAAGGCCATAGCGCCGGCGGCCAATCCACCGGCTGCTCCTGCGCCAGGGACGTTATTGATTTCACGATTGAGCTGTTTAC
>JBAQFY010000095.1:0-4544 GCA_049287505.1 Sedimentisphaerales bacterium
CTACAAGCTCGGCACCATCAGCCGGGCCAGGATTATTGGCAGTCTTAGAAGGAATCGTAAAACTCCAGATACTGCCTCTGTGTACTGTAGTGCCATCAGTCTGTACCTCATCAATCCGCCAGTAGTAGGTCGTGCCCGGCACAAGACCGTCAGGATAGGTGAATCCGGGAAAGCCGACAACAAAAAACGCTCCGGTCTGGTTGCCCCGGAACGCCTCGCCGGTGCCGTCGTTCACATTGTTAAAATTCTCGTCGAAGTACACATCGTACGAGGCCGCATCACGTCCCGGCTGCCAGGAAAGATTTACCCATGTATCCTCATGCAGGGCACCGTTAGCCGGGTTCGGCTTCGAGACACCTGCCCATCCCTTGCCAGCCATGCTCAGCACCAAAACAAATGAAAATAGATAAATCAATTTCTTAGACATAATAGTCCTCCTTATAAAAAGTTAAAATAATTAAGCTTTGACCACACATCAAAACATTCGTTGTCTTCAATAAGCGTCAAGAGACCACATTCGCGAGAAGCGGATGCCGAAAATTTTTACGGTTTGTTGTTACCTCCTTCCTTCGAAATAACTCAATACATATCAGCAGTTGAAAGGTGAAAATCCTAAACCCAAAGCATACAGTTTCTGTAGTTTCACCGATTCTATTTATACCAAATCAGTCATCCGGCCGTCAAGGAAAATATCCGGATTATCCATCGGCAAATACCTTTTATATATCATACCGGCATCGAACCGGTCGGCTATAATAAAAGGCAGGTACGAAAGAGATACCATCAATCCCTCTCGGTTTTCGTGCACCGGCAAGCTCAGCAAATGTAGGTAGAATGTCTTAGAAAGCAGATATACGACCACGGAGGCTGCCCGCCTTGATTTTGCCAGGTCCTTCATCTGCCGCCTAACGCACCGTTCTATAAAGATTCCAGAAACACACCCTGGTCGCAGGTTAGCGTCGGGGCCGCAGAGTGAGCAAATCAAAGATTACCTATCCAGGTACAATATTGGCCTCATTATAACCGGCATCGGGTCTGCTCACCGTGCTCCTGCCCTTTGTCGAAGATATCCGGCTTTCTCGCCATAGCTGATTCTAAGAAGGCCGAGGCTCATCCGCAGCCAATAGAGACTATTCATCTTCCATTGCTCATGCCAGGATTGGCGCAAAGACGGCCGTCAGGACTACGCAAACTATTGTCCCCACAGCGAACTTAAACGTCATCAGGTTCAGCAGAAACTATTTCTTAGTAATTTTCCAGATTATATTGTTTCCCTTGTTTCTTATCGTACGTCGTATCTCATGAATCCCGCAAACGCCGTACTAAAAAACACTACATTAAACAAAACGAGTATCCCCCAGTAAGGCAGCACTTCGCTTAATTTGTCTTTCAACGGTTCCTCTTTGAACACAAAACGTGGCCGGTCACTGATGTCCAGAAAAGAGTTGCTTTCAAATGTTGGGTCTTTTTCCATCGCATCTTTAACCTTTCTTTGCAAATACGGCCAAAACATTTTACCGTATTCTCCATCGAGCCAGTCAAAATAGTCGAAACTGCGCAGACCCGTTCCCGTCAGGTCTGTAGCAACATAAATGAAATTCGCGCAGGGAGAAATGCAGGTAAGGTTTTTAGCAATTTTGTTCTGGGCAGCAACTTTCGTATCCCTATCACGGCGGATTTTCTGGGCTTTCTCGCCTTGAATACGATTGGCCTTGGTCCATGCCTGATTGATCTGCTCCCGAAAAGCATCTATCATAGCTTTGAATTCAAGATCAGCTGCCGCTCGCTGTTGTGTTGCTTTTCGATTCGCGGGACTGCATTCACCCCAGAGCCCGCCATATTCCAGCGATTCAAATTCAGAAAAAAGGTCGCCATACACAGTGGCAAATTTTTTAAGTACTTCTCTCGAAAACTCCCTTCCTAATTCGTCACGCTCAATACTAGTAAGATGATAGAGCTGCCTTTCAATCTTATTAATCGAAGGAATGCGATAAAGCTGGGCTGAGATAAAGGGGCACATATTTGGAATTACCAGAATCAGTAATACCCAGAGGAAAAGGCAGGTCAGGATTGATGTAGAAGAATATCGAGAAAATGTGGAAACCATAAGCCCTAACAGATAAAACAATGAAATGAAGGTAACGGAAGCTGCTATTAATAGAGAAAACTCTGCCCATGTTGAACCATCCCATTGGATAGCCGGATTTATGGAGATATAAAGCGCCCCGGCCAGAAGCGACAAAATAAACGGGATGAGCAGACTGGCGGTACCGCCAATGAATTTCCCCAAAAGTATTTTTGCTCTTGGTATAGAATTTGATATGACTAATCTTAAAGTTCCCCGCTGGCGTTCTCCGGTTATAGCGTCGTAAGAAAATAACATCGCCAACAAACTCATAATAATCGTCACGATGAATATAAAATCAAGCGGAGGAAATAGCACGGGCAGTGGGTTATCATCAAAAGAACCCAAATTCGCTTCTCTCGGAATCCCAATGATTAAGGGACGAAACCGTTCAGGGGGTTTCTGTGAAGTAATCATCCCGCCTATACGATTTCTATGAGCGTATTTGCTCAAGAATTCATCCTGTAGATTTACGCGAAGATTGTAATCGGCCATTTCCTGTTGGTAGTCATGGGTCAAAATCATGACGCAAGCCACACTGATAATCACGCACAAAACAAGTCCAACGATAAATCGTAAATTAAGGATATTGTTCAAAAACTCTCTTGTAATAATTGTTTTTAACATCGATATTCTCCTTCGATTAAATTATCGCACATCATATCGCAGGAAAGCCACATGCGCTCCTGCGAAAAAAAGCATGTTGAACAAAATAAGAATCATAAGATTGGCCAGCCCTCCGAAACCAAATACCTCCTTGATTGAACTTCGATGAAAAGCAAAAGCCGGCAAATCGACTTCAAGGTTCCAGACAAGATTTTTATGTTGCAGAACGGCCTTCTTTAACCTCCGCTCCTCTGATATGCCTGTTCCCATCAGGTCAGTTGCCAGATAGGTGAAAGCAGCAGCCGGTGAAAATCGGGTAATATTTTGAGACACTGAGACTAACCGATCGAAACGGTTGCGGTAATCGGCAATAAGCTTATCGTTTTCTGAGTTAATGGATCCCACCACTTCGCGGACATTCTTCCCTCGATTGATTCTCTCGAAAACCTCTTTAATCCAAATTTGCGAACGTTTTACCTCAAGCTGCTGAACTGTGGGTATTTCAACAAATTGACGAGCCAGGATACTGCCAAGATTAGGAATGAAGAAGACCAACATTGCCCAAAGAAACAAAGAAATAACCAGCGATGAGGAAGATTGGTGCGTGAGGCAGGAAATCAACAACCCCAGGGAGAAGAAAACGGCTAAATAGATTACGCTGCTTAACAGGAATACACCCAGTTTTGCCCAATTCTGGCCATTCATCTGTACCATAGGCGATAGGGTCACGAAAATTGTGCCAAAAAGGACAGCCATGAAGAATGGTAAGATAAAGCTGGTAAATCCGCCGATCCATTTGCCAAAAATCAGAATCGGCCTTTTCAGGCTGTTGCTCAAGGATTGGCGGAGCGTTCCTACTTCTTTTTCGCCGCAAATTATGTCAAAGGCAAACAACATCGCACAAAGGGACAGTATGACCTTGATGATATATAGCAGGTCAGGCGTTGTGAAAAGCTTGAATAGATTGTTCACCGATTCCTGTTTGCTGCCAACCCTGATTTGTCCACCGAATCTTATTTCATAGGAGCGGCATAAATTCTCATCCAGGCCTTTGGCAAAAATAGACAGTGGAGTGGGTGGAATAATCGCAATGGCCTCATTGGATTTCGGCTGCAAAACCCCATAATTCTCCAAGGCCAGACAGTAATCCCGGTACATAACGAATATGCTGACGAGAATCAATATTGTGGAAAGAATAATTATGATCGAAAACTTGTAACTGAGAAGGTTATTAAGTATCTCTTTTCTGATTATTGACTTAAGCATGGTCTTTCCTCTAATAACTTTTTAAAATCGATAACTCCCTGTGGTTTGCCACAGGGTAAATAACAAAGTATTTTTTCCTTATTGAAATTTTTTACATACCCAGCAGCTTGCTGCAGGGAATCTCATTTCACAATTTAATGGACTTCCAGTTCCGACTGTTGAAAATTCCAACAATCATCTCGGTTTCCACAATTGTTACCTCTGCTTATGAAACAGCCTCTTGTATCAGACGGTCTCGGCTGCCTCCATCTCGTGCATGTAGATTTCTTCGAGGTCTGCGTGCTTGAAGTCCTGTTTCTTTCGGATAGCAACCAGGCGGCCCTGCTTCATAATGCCGACTCTATCCGCTATCATCTTGGCTCTGAAAATATCGTGGGTAGTAATCAAGATAGCTTTGCCTCGTTCACGCAGTCGCCGCAACTGGTCCAGGAACTCCTTGGCGCTGGTAGGGTCGAGTCCGCTGGTCGGCTCATCCATCAGAATAGCCGGAGGGTCTTTCAGCAGTGCGATAGCGATGCCCAGCTTTTGGCGCATACCCTTAGAATAA
>JBAQFY010000096.1:0-34794 GCA_049287505.1 Sedimentisphaerales bacterium
CGGCTGCACTTTATGCAATCTCGATGAGTTTGTTGAAAAAGTGCAGTACTTGAATTCGCACGCCCAGCAGTTAGAAAAAATGGGACAAAACGCCCGCCGAGTTGCTGTTGAAAAATTTAACAGAGACCAATTGGCAAAACAGGCCCTTGAGCTAACTTCTTCGGTGATAAGACATGAATGAGACGCAAAGCCAGGTGGAGTTTAATGACCTCCAGGTCGCCCATGCCGGGCAGGTCGCCGCGTTACATATTCAATGTATAAGCACCGGCTTTATCAGCTCTATGGGTATCGATTTTGTAACTTCTCTATATGAAGCCATCGTTAAAAGCAAATCGAGTTTCGGCGTTGTCGCAGTGAGAAACGGGAAAGTGCTCGGATTCGCAGCATTTACCACAAATCTCAATAAACTTTACAAATCAGTCCTCTGGAGAAAAGGGCTAATATTTGCGTTACTATCAGCGGGTAATATGTTGTCCCTCAGGCGAGTAAAAAAAATGTTTGAGACCCTGTTCTACCCTGCCAGGACAAAAAAAATGAATCTGCCCTCCGCAGAACTGCTTTCAATTGCTGTCGGGCCCGAAGAACGAGGAAAGGGACTGGCCGGCCAGTTAATTGAAAAGGGCTTCCAGCATTTCCGGAAAACAGGCATAGATAAAATCAAGGTTCTCATCGGAGCAGATAATAAGGCGGGCAATAAACTGTATCTGAAGTTTGGATTTAAGCTTATCGGGCAAATTGTAAATCACGGTGTACTCAGTAATATTTATGTCGCCCAAACCAAAGTGAGCTAAAGTGCCTAAAGTGAACTAAAGTGAACTAAAGTGAACTAAAGTTATCATTTTTAACTTTAGGCACTCTAAACTTTAGACACTTTTCACTTATTCTACTCACCAATTACCCATCTTCAAATAGCCTTTTTTCCAGACTACAATCCCTGATGCTACGAACACAATTATGTACACAATTAGGGCATATCTGGTCCTTATCTGGCTCATAGCAAGGCCGACCAGTGCATACATAGCAGCTAAGCCGTAGCAAATGGCAACGGTTCTTTTCAATGCTATTCCTCTGTCAATCATCTGGTCGTATATATGCCCGCGGTCGGAAACGAACAACGGACGTTTATTAATGAATCGCCTGACAAGCGCAACAGCCGTATCGAGGCTCGGCAGCCCGAATACCACGACCGAAGCCATCCACCATCTCGGGATTTTCTCAGCGAACAAAATCATAAGTGCTGCCACTACAAAACCGAGCAGCATACTCCCGGCGTCTCCCATAAATATTTTGGCTGGATGGCGGTTAAATGGTAAAAAACCACAGACCGCGCCAAGAAGTCCCAAACATATAATTACGCGTACCGCATCGCCGCCAACCTCGCTAAAACCCCAGGTGCCTAAATGAACCGCCAACAACAACATAGCAGCGGTGATTATCACTGTAACACCCGCACAAAGACCATCCAGACCGTCCAGAAGATTTAGCGAATTGCTTGCACCCAATACAAAGATAATTACAATCGGGATTCCCAAAATAACTTCAACGTTTTCCGGGATTCTTGCCCCGGCCAGAGAATAATATAGTGCCGGCCTTATACCAACCAAAACTAAAACGACAGCAGCTACAATTTGGCCTAATATTTTCTGCCGGGGTTTTATGTCGAATATGTCATCCACAAGTCCGATAAGACATGCTATCGCCCCGCCGGCCAGTACGGCGACCAGCCAGGTGAACGGCAAGCGGAAATGCTCCGGCTCGACTGAGCCCGCCGAGGTCTGGCTGCCAATGCAGTAAATGCCTGTAAGTATGCCGACGGTTAATCCGGCTAAGATGCCAACGCCGCCAAGATAGGCGACTGTTCCTTTGTGAGTTTTTACCAGGTTGTCAGGTTTGTCAACGATTCCAAACTTTAGTGCGATGTTTTTACATAACAAGGTGGCAACTAAGGCCGAGATAAATGAAAACACAAGCACAGGCCAGAATTGTAACACCCAGCTTATGGACCTTTCAGGACCTATGAGATTGTCCAACATAGTTTCTATCCTCTATCCTGAAGAATTCCTGTCCGAAGGACTCCTTACGGAGAACCGGCGGTTGTTTTGCAGGCTCCACATATTTTACGGCATACGGTCGAGTCTGTCCAGGCTTATCGCCGCCGCAGTGTTGACATCAAGATTCTATTCGGATAAACTGTTTGTTACTGTTAAGCTCGGCTGTAAACCGACTATCCTTCAATTCTCGCCATGAGGTCGTATGAGCCTTTTCAACATTTGCAAACGTGGACTTGATATTACCATTGCTGTAATTGCGATGGTCATTCTGTCTCCGCTCTTGATTGCGATAGGGCTCACCGTCAGGCTTAGCAGCAAAGGCCCCGCAATATTCAAGCAACAAAGGGCGGGGAAAAACGGCAAGCCGTTTGTCTTTTACAAGTTCCGAACGATGAAGCTCGATGTCGAACCTTTTGGGCCGAGTCCGAAATCCGGCGCAGACCAGCGGCTGACAAAAGTCGGTAAGTTTCTACGGGAGTGCTCGCTCGACGAACTGCCGCAGTTATTTAACGTATTAAAAGGGGATATGAGCATCGTTGGGCCTCGGCCGTTATATCTTTCCCAGATACCCGAGTGGAGTGAGTGGCAAAAAAAACGGCTGCTTGTCAAGCCCGGCCTGACGGGCCTGGCACAAATCGGGGGCAGGGCTGAGTTGACACGCGAAGAAAAACTTGAGTTCGACGTTAAATACGTGGAAACCGCCTCCTTTTCAGCCGATATAAGGATAATACTGGCGACTATTGCTCAGATATTCAATCGAAAGAACATCTACGAAAAAAGGTACTCACAAACCGAATACACCCGGGGCCAGAGCAAACGCGGAATATAAAAGAAATATGTTAAACTCAATATCCGACACACAAATGAAATACCTGACAAGAATAGAGCAGTTGGGACAATTAAGCGAGCAGGAGAGAACCAAACTGAAGAAGGTTGCCGAGATGTTTCCTTTCCGCTGCAACGACTATTACTTGTCGCTCATTAACTGGGATGACCCTGATGACCCGATACGAACAATCATAATTCCTCACTTGGCCGAGCTTGAAGAATGGGGCAGGCTTGACCCCTCGGATGAAGAAAGTTATACAATCATGCCAGGCCTTGAGCATAAATACAATTCCACAGTGCTGCTTTTAGTGAGCAATGTCTGCGAGGGCATTTGCCGCTACTGTTTCCGTAAGCGCCTCTTCATAGATGCGCGAAGGGCATATCTTCGTGAACCGGCTGCGGCGATGCGATACATAAGAGAGCATAAGGAAATTACGAACGTTCTATTGACCGGTGGAGACCCGCTTATACTGGCAACGTCAAAGCTCGATAATATTGTCCGACAGCTAAGGGAAATTGAGCATGTCCGGATAATTCGCATAGGTACAAAGATACCGGCATTTAATCCGTATCGTATTATCGAAGACCCGGCCTTGCTCGAGATGATAAGCAAGTATAGTGTGGAGCAAAAGAAGATATACGTGATGACTCACTTTGTCCATCCTCGTGAATTGACGGATGTGGCAATAAAGGGTGTCAATCTGCTGCAACAGGCCGGTGCGCTACTGGCAAACCAGACACCCCTAATAAAAGGTCTGAACGACGACCCTCACGTTATGGCCGAGCTGCTTGCACAACTATCTTTTGTGGGCGCTATACCCTACTACATTTTCCAGTGTCGTCCCGCAATCGGCAATAAAGCCTACACGGTTCCAATTGAAAAAGGGTATGAGATTGTGGAGCAGGCCAAATCATTGGTATCAGGACTGGCAAAGCGAGCACGTTATGTAATGTCGCACACGACCGGCAAGATTGAAATCCTCGGCAAAACCAAAGAGTTCGTGTACTTCAAATATCATCGGGCTGCCGACGACAGGGATAGCGGGCGGTTCTTAGCTTTCAGAAGTAATCCGAATGCTTACTGGTTCGACGACTATGATGAGGTTGTCCGCGATTATCCTATCAATCTGCCATACAGGGCCTACGGCCCGGAATAAAATTAACGTCTCTGATTTTGCCGCAGCGTGTTAGCGTTAGCTTTGACCTGTCCGGATGTCCCCCGTGAAATCGGTGGGCAATTATTTTAGAAACCTCAAGGCTCATTGAAAATGGCGTTCAAGAACAAGGCAGCTATTGTGTTGATTCTGTTGTGCGGTGGTGTCGGGCTCGCTCTCGAGCCGGTTGAAATCCTCGTGATAGCCAACAGGCAAATTTCGGTATCGGAAAAGATTGCTCAGTACTACTGCGAAAAACGAAATATACCGACCAAGAACATCCTATACCTGGCTTTGGGGTACAATCCGAGTGAGACAATCAGCAGAGACGATTATGAGCGCTTACTTGCGTTGCCAATAAGAAGGGCCCTGCAGCGAAGGGACCTCGGAGAAATCAGATGCCTGGTTACAACCTATGGCATACCTATAAAGGTAGGACCGAGAGGTCTGCTGCCGGGAATGGGAAGTAAATTAAACGAATTGAAATTGCAAGTCAGTGAGGAAAAACAAAAACTTGAGCAATTGAAACAGGACCCTGAACTCGACCAAAAGGAAGTATCGACTCAGAAAAAACAAATCAATCAAAAAATCGCTCGGATGCAGCTTGAGATCGACCGCATCAGCGGCAAAGAGACAAATGCTTCGGTGGACAGTGAATTATCGATGGTGCTGTTCCAGCCCTACGATTTGTATCGATGGCAGCCCAATATGCTCAGGGGTGACATTCTGGGTCTGGATTTCAGAACGATTATGGTTAGTCGGCTGGATGGGCCAAGCTATGAAATAATCAAAGCTCTTATAGACAAAGCACTAACAGCGGAAGAGACAGGATTAAAGGGTATCGCCTATATCGATTCAAGAGGTATTAAACAAAGACAAAGGGATTTGTACGGCTATTTTGACCAATCTTTGCGCGATTTGGCAGCGTTTATACGTTCGAGTACGAAGATGCCCATCAAAGAGGAACAAACAGGACAGCTCTTTCAGCCCGGGAGTTGTCCACAGACTGCTGTTTATTGCGGCTGGTATAGTTTGAAAAAATATGTGGATGCCTTTGATTTTGTCGATGGTGCCGTTGGCTTTCATATCGCCAGCTTCGAGGCTCAACATATTCGGGACCCGAACAGCAGTACCTGGTGCGCTGCAATGCTGGCCGATGGCATCACCGCAACGCTGGGCCCGGTGGATGAACCATATCTTCATACTTTCCCTCCGCCGAATATATTTTTCGCAGAACTGTTTAAAGGCAGCTGTCTCGTTGAGGCATACTACTACACAAAGCCGTTTAATTCCTGGCAATTTGTTCTGATAGGCGACCCCTTGTACAAACCCTTCAAGAAAGACTAAGCAACTGTCTCAAAACTGTCACCCTGAGCGAAGCGAAGGGTCTGGCCGGCAGAAATAAGAGATTCTTCGCGGAGTTTATCCTTGAACGAAGTGAAGGGCTCAGAATGACAAATTGTGTTTTGAGATAGTTTCTAAAGGCCACAGATACCAAGCTTGAATTTCGAATATCGAATTTAGAACACCCAACTTCAAAGTTCATTATTCGGTATTCGGTATTCGTTATTCGTTATTCGATATTCGATATTCGTTATTCGTTATTCGTTATTCGTTATTCGTTATTCGATATTCTCAGTCCTGTGTCTTGGGTCTTATGCCATTAGTCTTGTGAAATAAGGCTATCAGATAGATTATAGTAATAACGGCTGTAATTCCTGCAGCAGAGACGATTACTTCTCGCAGTCCGAACCCTTTGCCAAGAATCACGGAGAACAGTTTTACAGCCAACAGCAGCACTGTCGGCCCGGCTAATGCCGTGAACAGCCATCTGAGTTTGGGGGGCTTTATGGAGAGGAAAAGATGAATATAACAAATCCACAGCACACTAAAAATGATGTAGGCAAACAGGTGAAACATTGCATTTGTAATTGGTATCAGCTCCGCCAGATTCGCTCGCGTAACATTCGTTAAACCAAATATAACAATGCCGGTAACTAAAAGGGCGGCAGGCCAAAAGGCAAAAACTGAAAACAGAATTAAGCCTGTAAACGTACCTGCTATATCAGCAACAAAATCCATAACATCGCAACTACGCCCCGTAAAGCCCTGAAGCAGCTCATCAACCGCTCCATATCCGGTTACCACAAAAAAAATCCACCATACCGCAAATTTGCGCCAAATGACTTTTTTGTCCGGATTAATTGCAAACCAGAACAGAAAGACAAAAATCAGATATGCAAGGAAATGAAGGCATTTATCGGAAACGCCCGCCTGGCGCACCAGACGGGGAATAGGTATATGCGCAAGAATAAAAAAGCTGAGCCAATAAAAAACCAATAAGATTATAGTTGCCTTTTGCCGCCGCGATAAAACCATTGAAACAACCTAAAAGAGTTCATAACGATAAAAAACCGAAGACTTAACTCTACGGTCTTTCTTTGATTTTACAAGGGATTTATTGACGATGTAATAGAAAGTGTGCCGGAAACTGAGGACGCCGTTACCCACCAAAAATAAAGTTTAATCTGGGAAATCCGGGATTGAATGTGTATAATATACATATATTGTCAGACCCCAGACTCAAGACACAAGATTAAGAACATGAAAAACCTGGGTCTTTAGTCCTGGGTCTTTGGTTTTGGAGGACTAAAGAAAATGAAACGTTTAACAATTCTCGGAATAGTCTTGGTTTGTTTCGCAGCACTTTGTCTCGGCCAGCGCAGAACTCGGTCACCACAAAAGATAATTCGGCTTACAAAGCCGAGCCTGACAGGAACGGTCAGCTTCGAGGAGGCCTTGAGCAAACGGCGAAGTGTACGCTTATTTGCCGGCAAACCGCTTGAGTCTGCGCAGATCGGTCAATTGGCATGGGCAGGTCAGGGCATAACAGAACCGCAAAGAGGTCTGCGAACGGCACCATCCGCAGGGGAGACTTATCCCATAGACTTATTTTTTGCCACGCAGGAGGGACTGTTTATTTATCGACCGGCCGAACACAGTCTGGAACAAACTTCAGACCAGGACATTCGCAGCGCCTTAGCAGTAGCGGCTTCGATGCAGGAGTCGGTTGCCACGGCCGGCTGTGATATTATTGTTGCCGGCTCTGTCAGAAAGCTCACGAGCCAGTTTCGAGATAAGGCAAGAACATATATGCTCCTCGAAGCCGGGCACATCACACAGAATATCCTGCTGCAAGCCGTCTGTTTGGATTTGGGCTCTGTAACAATCGGTGGTTTTGATACAAAGGGAGTCAGCAGAGCCTGCAGCTTACTGAGAGGAATGGAGCCGCTTTATATAATTTGCGTAGGTTATCCAATAGAGCAAGCCGCAGCAGAAGCATTGAAAGACCAGAAGGGTACAGGAGGAAAAAGGGCAGCGTTGATTGTTGCCAGTCAAAATTTCCGCGACGAGGAGCTTTTCGAAACAAAAAGGGCGCTTGACGCAGCAGCAGTTCAGACGGTTATCGCAAGCACAAGAATAGGAATTATCAGGAGTGCGCTTGGAAATATAGCCGAGGCAAATATTTTAGTGGGCCAATTGAGGGTCGATGATTACGATGCGATAATCTTTATAGGCGGCCCGGGAGCAATTGAATATGTTGCCAATCCTGCTGCACTGAATCTCGCCCGTGAAGCGGTGCGTAAAAGAAAGATTCTTGCGGCAATTGACACAGCACCTACTATCCTGGCCAACTCCGGCGTGCTCACCGGTGTCAGAGCTACCAGCTTTTTATCCGAACGTAACATACTCATACAAACCGGTGCTATATACACCGGTATCCCTGTCGAGCAGGACCGATTGATAATAACCAGCAGCGGGCCGGCGGCCTCGATTCAATTCGGCAGAGCTATCGCAGACGCCCTCACCGGCAGATGATTTCGCATATAACATCTCAGGCGAGACATACTTATTGTTTGCAGGAGCCGTAACGGTTTGTAATCGGCAGTCTTCTGTCCTTGCCGAAGGCCTTCGGCGTGATTTTTATGCCCGGCGGCGACAGCCTTCTTTTGTATTCGTTACGGTCAACCATACGAATTACCCGCAGGACAACATCCTGAGATAGACCCGATTCAACGAGCTGCTGTGCGGACTTGTCCTCTTCGACATAGCCTTTGAGAACTTTATCAAGTAAATCGTAATCCGGCAGTGAGTCGCTGTCTTTCTGGTCGGGCTTTAGCTCGGCACTTGGCGGACGAGTTAACACATCGGCAGGTATGATTTGACGGGCGGATATTTTATTTATGTGCTCGGCCAATTTATAAACCATTGTCTTAAGAACATCTTTTATTACGGCAAAGCCCCCTGCCGTGTCGCCATAAAGGGTCGCATAGCCAACGGCGGTTTCGCTTTTATTGCCCGTCGTTAACACAAGAGCACTCAACTGGTTACTCAGTGACATCAGGATGCATCCGCGGATTCTGGCCTGCAAATTCTCGTAAGCAATACCTTCGCTGTTCCAGCCCTGCATTGTTTTTGCCGAAAGGCATCCTGCGGACAGCGATTCATTGAACTGCTGAAGTATCGGCTCAATCGGAATTGTTAAAAACTCGATGCCCAGATTTTTTGCCAGCTTTTCAGCATCACCTATTGTACCGGGGCTGTTGAATTTAGAGGGCATTGTAATTCCGATGACATTTTCTGCTCCTAAAGCAGCGACGGCAACAGCAGCCGTAACCGAAGAATCTATACCTCCGCTCAGGCCGAGCAGCACTTTTGCAAAACCGTTTTTGCGGGCATAATCTCTTGTGCCGAGCACAAGTGCCTGATAGATTTCATCGATAAGGTTACCCGGCTGCGGAGCAGCAGCTTGCATTGGTTCAACTCGCACCATCCCGTCGGTCGTGGGGATAATATCAGCAATTAGTAAATCCTCTTCGAATGCCCTTGCCTTGGCCAATATTTTGCCTCTCGAATCGGCAAACATACTTCGCCCGTCAAAAATCAATTCATCCTGACCTCCGACAAGATTGCAATAGCCTACAGCGCTATTGAACTCTTTCGCACATCGGCTAATTATCTCCTGCCTTTTCTTAATCTTGCCGACGTGAAACGGCGAGGCTGAGATATTCAGAACCATCTGGATTTGGTCTGCACCCTTGAGACGGGACCCCATTTTGCTATATTTTGCCCCTGCTTTGGGTTCCCGCAAGGCGGGGTCCCTCGCAGGGGTAAACTCGTCCCCGCGAAGGTGGGGATGCGAACCCAGGAAATCGGCAAGCCATTCGATTTCCCAGATATCGGCACAGATAGTAACCGCAACATTGAGGCCGCCCACATTGATTACCACCGGTTCGGTGCCGGGCTGGAAATATCTTCGCTCATCGAACACACCGTAATTTGGCAGTTGACCCTTTCGATAAATTTTGCTCACCCGCCCGTCTTGCAACACAGCAGCGGAATTGTAACTGGCCTTTTGGTAGCTTCCAGCCTTCGCAGCTGCTTCGGCGGAGTAGGCTTCGGCAAAGCCGACTATTATGGTTTTATCTGGGCAATCGGCGGCCAGTTTATTGAGGGCTAACGAGCAGTCTGTTAAGAAATGCTTTTTGTGCAGCAAATCTTCCGGCGGATAGCCGCAAATAGCTAACTCCGGAAAGACCAGCAAATCCACATCGGACCGAACCGCCTCGGCATAGATTTCGCGCATCTTCTCGGCGTTGCCGGCCAAATCACCTACCACTGCATTGAATTGTCCCAACGCTACACGCACCGAACGTTACCTCCAGGCCAAATTTCGTACTACATACGTCGTATCGTGTATTTCTTTTCACACATCACACACAATAAAACGGAGAGGGCGGGATTCGAACCCGCGGTACCCGCAAAGGGCACACCGGTTTTCGAAACCGGCTCGATCAGCCACTCCGACACCTCTCCAGGTCTTTATAATGTAAATACTTACGTAAGAAATATGAACCAATGTTCCTTCTATCCAATATTTTGACTATACCCATCATCTACAAATACAGTTAGAATTGAGAACGACGCTTATTGAGCTGCAATCAAAGGTATTTGCCATGGCAAACAACCAGTCTAAAAGAAAAAACTTCCGGACAAAATTTCCTCTCACTTTATAACCAACAGGCCAATATTGCAAGAAGATTAGCTGACCAACAAGCTCTTTATATAATCCCGGCAGAAAGACACGCCTGGGAACTGGGGTGCAATGGGTGTCCTGGAGATGTGAGAACATAAGAAGCAAAAGTTACATTAAGACCGTTGCAATTTGTGGATGTTTTTGGTATTTTAAGGTTTTTATAGTATCAGGAGTGTTGCAGAAATAGCCATTATGTACCAAGCCTCGATTGAGATGGAAACTTAAACCTTTTTATTTCACCCGTTTGAAGGAGGTCATTATGAAACGGTATAGATTGTTGATTATGGTTTTGTGTGTCGCTCTGGCTGGTTTTAGTGTAGTTTTGGTTTACTCCGGTGAGCGAAGCAAAATCAGCGATGAGTTTCGCAAGCAGTTTATCAAAAACTTTCAGCGCAATTGGCTGAACACGACGGAAGGCGATGCTATGATGCTGCGAATTCTGGCCGAAAGCACAAGGGCCAAGCGCGGAGTCGAAGTTGGCTCAGCCAATGGCTTCGGAGCCATCAATATGGGAATAGCCTTCGAGAGGACCGGAGGACACCTTTACACGCTGGAAATCGACCCGCAAAGTGTAAAAGAATGCCGAGAAAATCTGAAGAAGGTTGGATTAGAGAAAACGGTTACCTGTATAGAGGGAGATGCCCTCAAGACACTACCAACACTTGAAGGCGAGTTTGATTTTGTTTTTATCGATGCTGTTAAACGCGATTATTTAAAATATCTCAAACTCATTGAGCCAAAGCTAAAACCCGGTGCCGTAATTGTCGGCGACAATGTCATCCAATCCGCCAGAGCAATGAAGGATTTTCTTGATTATATACAAGAAAACCCCAACTACGATACGGTTATTATCCGAGCCTCAATGGAGAAAAACGATGGTATGTCGGTCAGCTACAAAATCAAATGACCGCCCTATTACTCAGTCAATGCTATTAAAATGTGAAAATGCGCTTATCACGAGTTCCCAATGTCATTCCCGCGAAAGCGGGAATCCAGAAAGTTGAATACAACAAGACATCTTGCATTTTTACAATGTTAGATTTGACCCTGTACTATTGGCACTGGAAAAAAATTAAAAGAATATTATTGTGAATAACCAGAAATTGTGAGGACTAAAAATGCAATTCAAAAGAAAAAAACAGACAAGGTCAGTTTGTCCGAAGACAGATAAGTTCCAGGAGCAGAAGAGGCAACATCATTGGCTTACGTGGATATTTCCAATTGGGGGCTTATTGGCGTTGATATGGTTTTTGATTCGCGTGATTCCAAAGCCTTCCCGTGCAACGTATCCGTGTCAGCGGGTGGCTTTCCCATTGGCCTCAGCCTTTGTTATCTGGCTTATGGGGACCATAGGTTCAATTACGGCCTTTCGCAAGGCAAAACGCTGCTTTGCACAATCGCGTTACGTTCTATGTGTAATGCTTATCGCTGTTAGTGTCGGGTCTGTCTGGTTAGCTCAAAGCATTACGACCGAGAAGGTGGTTTTAGCCGATGAGCCGACCTCAAATGCCCCGATAGGTATCGCCAAAGGGATTTATCCCGGCCGAGTTGTGTGGGTACACGACCCCGATGCAACTGACTGGGAGGGCCCTGGAAACGGCTATTGGTGGGAAAGCAGCCATACAAATCAGGCGGTAGTGGACCAGATGATGAGCCGGGCAATAATAGAGCTTAGCGGTGAAGTAACCGATGCCAGCCTGTCCGGCGCCAGACGGAGCGCCTGGGATAAGCTTTTCAGGCATTTTAACGAAACACACGGCAAAGGGGATGTCGGATACAAACCAGGAGAAAAGATTGTTATCAAAGTTAATTATGTAGGCTGTATCGCGGTTTGGAGCAGGCAGCCGATAACAACCATCGAAGACTACAACCTGAGGAGCCTGGATTATATGCATACGTCTCCACAAATGATAATTGCCCTGCTCGGTCAGCTTATAAACGAAGCTGGTGTGAACGAGGAAGACATCACGGTTGGCGATACTTTATGCTACTTCCCGAATGAGTTCTATAATATGTGCCATGAGAAGTTTCCGAATGTGCGGTATCTGGATTACATCGGGAAATTCGGCCGAACACAGGCAAAGTTATCCTCGGTTCCATTTTACTGGAGCACGCCGGATGCTGCAGGAAAAAATATCGACTACGTACCTGCTTCTTACGCCGAGGCAGAATACCTTATCAACCTGGCGAATCTTAAAAGCCATAACGACCAGGCCGGCATAACCCTCTGTGCGAAGAACCATTACGGCTCGCTGGTCAGGAGCCCGGCCCGCACCAAAGAATATTACGATATGCACAAAGACCTCCCATATACTACGCCGGGCATGGGGCATTACCGACCTCTCGTGGACCTGATGGGGCATAAGCACCTTGGCGGCAAGACCCTGCTTTATCTGATTGACGGGCTTTACGCGGGCAAACACGCCAAAGAAAGGGCCCCAAGAAAATTGAACAATCCTCCCTTCAATGGGGATTGGAGCTCGAGTCTTTTTGTTTCCCAGGACCCGGTTGCGATTGACTCGGTCGGCTTCGATTTTCTTTGGGCAGAATGGGATGATGCCCCCCACAGGTCCGGCACGAGTGACTACCTGGTCGAGGCAGCGCTGGCAGATAACCCGCCTTCAGGGACATTCTATGACCCCGACCATCAAGGAAATGTATCTCGTCTGGCAAGCCTGGGAGTCTATGAGCACTGGAACAATCCGGCAGATAAGCAGTACTCCCGCAATTTAGGAACGGGCAAGGGCATTGAGCTGATAAAGCTAAGTGGTGCTGCCAACGTCACGGCGTCTTTAATGGACTCTACATGCGATATAAATAAAGAACTTTGCCTTATTGCCGGGATATCCTTAGAATTAGCCATACCCTGAAAAGCTCCGTCCAGCGGTATGTCTTAAAGTGTAAAGCGCACTCTCGCTCACACCGTCATATATAGACAAGGTAGAAGCCTATGAAACGACGTTCATTTCTAAAACTTGCCGGTTCTGCCTGCACATCAGCATTCCTTGGAAGCAATGTATCGTCTGCCGGACATTATGGTACCGACACAACAAACGGCGGTGTCTTTGTCAATCAAGATTTACTTCAAAACAGGAACCAAAACCGTTCGACGGTTGTCTGCCAAAATGGAATTGTCTGCTCCAGTCAGCCTCTGGCCGGCATGGCCGGCGTCGATATCCTCAAGGCCGGCGGTAATGCTGTCGATGCGGCTATATGTGCCAATGCAATGCTGAGCGTGGTTGAGCCGATGATGTGCGGGCCCGGTGGTGACCTGTTTGCCATTATCTGGAACGCAGAAGAGCAGAGGCTGCTCGGTCTAAATGCAAGTGGCCGTTCACCGTATGATTGGAGTCTGGATAAAGCACTGGCGCTGGGGCTTACGGAAATTCCCGTGTATAGCCCTTTATCCTGGAGTGTGCCTGGTTGTGTTAGTGGATGGGCGGCACTGCAGAAAAGAATGGGGCGGTTCGACCTGGCAAGAATTCTCGAAGCGCCAATATCTTACGCACGCGAAGGATTCCCTGTTTCTCCTGTCATTGCCGGCTCCTGGTCATCGGGTTCGATAAGAAACTCTACCCTCACCGGAACTTTTATGCCTGACGGCAAACCTCTACGTTTTGGGGATATCTTCAGAAATCCGTCGTTAGCGCGTTTTCTTGAGATTATAGCTCGGGATGGCGCAGAGGCTTTCTACCAGGGCCGGATTGCCGAAAGGATTGTCAAGTTTTCCCAAGCCAACGGAGGCCGGTTTTCAATACGTGATTTTAGAGACCACACTGCCAGCTGGGTTGACCCGGTCAGCACTAACTATCGCGGCTATGATGTCTGGGAGCTTCCGCCAAACGGCCAGGGAATTGCGGCTCTGCAGATGTTGAATTTACTGGAACACTTCGATATCGCCTCTATGAAACCTAACTCCGCCGAACATCTGCACCTTTTCATAGAAGCGAAAAAACTGGCTTTTGAAGACCGTGCTGTCTATTACGCGGATATGGATTTTGCAGAAGTTCCACTTAAACAGCTTATCTCGAAAGAGTATGCCAAACAGAGGGTTGGGTTGATTGACCCAAAACGCGCTGCTCAAAGCGTCAAGCCCGGCAGGCTTAAAGGCCCATCTGATACTGTTTATCTGACGGCTGCGGACAAAGACGGCAATATGGTTTCGCTCATTCAGAGCATTTACTATCCATGGGGCTCGGGTTTTGTGCCGGATGATTTGGGATTCTGTCTTCAGAACCGGGGGCAGCTGTTCTCGCTCAATCCAAATCATCTCAATAAACTGGAGCCTCACAAACGGCCTTTCCACACCATCATACCGGCATTCTTGACCAGAGACGGAGGGACCCCGCAAGGCGGGAGCCCAAAGCCGGTCTTTTCGTTCGGAGTTATGGGCGGCGATTTTCAGCCACAGGGACATGTGCAGGTGCTGATGAACATAATTGATTTTGGCTTGTCACCTCAGCAGGCAGGTGAGCAGCCCCGCGTCCAGCACGTTGAGAGCTCGACGCCGACCGGGCACAGAATGACCGGCGGCGGCTCGGTAGGTTTTGAACGGCACATCTGCGAAGATGTTAAGCTCAAACTTGCCTTTATGGGGCACAGGGTCAGACCGGAGGAAGGGACATTCGGGGGCTATCAGGGAATATGGAGGAAATCAAATCCAAGACGTTACTTCGGTGCTTCCGACCCTCGCAAAGACGGCTGCGCAGCAGGCTATTAAAGCTCCTGCCCGAGACATATTTGAATTGTGAGTTTGTTAGTCATTCTGAGGTCATGCCTATCAGTTCGAAGCAGGCTGGTCTGAATTTAGTAGCTATTTAGCGAATTATATATACTCTTGTAGGCCTCCAGCAGCACAGGTGTGATTTTGCAGTCTCTACAAGCCCAGTGAAATAAAATTTTCTGCTCTTCGGCTCCAAGATTATTCGGAGCATAGGGCTTGCGTATATACTCGTTTACGCAGCACGGCGGATAACCGAAGAGGAAGCCTTCGAATCGCTGGGTTTGGACCGACTTGTCTATCGGCCTGTTTCCAAAGCGCTGCTCGTACAACAAAAGATAAGCAGGTAATCGGCTGAAAATAGTCTCGATAACTTCTTTACCGGTCTTGACTGTTCGCCGGACTTGTTTTGTCAGCAGACCCATTCGTTGCAATAATTCAAGACCATCGTCGGCCAGAGGTTTTTCCCATCTGCTTAATGGCTTGAGACCTTTGCAGGTAAGCAATGCCAGATATGCTAATTCAAAGTCGATTTCTTTAAGAGCCCGGACGGAACTTTTTATCTCAGACGATTCGAAATCCAAATTTACGCCCCTGTATTTATTATTCATCCCGCCCGTCTTTGCCGCAAGGCATCCGCCGCAAGGCGTCCCTTTCGGGACCGCGAACGACGGGCGGATTCACCCCGACCCTGCCGCAGGGGCGGGGTTCATCACATCAGTCTTGGTTTGGTTCGGTATGCTCAAGCCATTGCTCGAAAAACACAACCAGGTCGTCAACATCCACCCGGCAGTCTTGATTTAAATCTCCAGCCGGATATACAGTTCCCAAATCACCGCATCGTCGCGGCATTTCTAAAATTCTTACTAAAAGGGCCACATCGATTCTGCCCTTTCCGTGAACGTCACCCGAATAGCCGAAAGAGCCGTGTCCCATATAGTGGCACACGATATCAGGTATTTCAATGGAAAGACCAATCTTCGGATTTATGACCTGCCAATAACCCATATTGACCGACTCGCCGCATATTTCGCACCATTCAAGACCTCTTTGAAAGAAGTTTATCTTATATAGTTCAGCTACATCGGACCTGTATGGCTCATAAACCGGAATGGCATCAATAACCTCGGCACATTGCCTCGCAAGCTCAATACCATCGGCGGTAAGGTCGCTGTCCTGGTCGGCACTGTAGAGGTTGTAGCCTGCCGCCAATTCTTCATTGTCCGTCAACGAATCCCTGTCAAGGTCGTATCCATCAACGGGCAACTGATGCTCGTCAGGCTCATAAGGAAAACGAAGCTCGAGCGCTCGCAATAAAGCAGCTACATCAAGCCTCCCTTTATGCACATCGCCTGTATAACCAAACGAACCGTGCTCCATATAATGTATAGCGATAAGAGGGCAATCCACACGTAAGCCTAAGCGTGGATTTACTATTCCCGCCGGCCCCATATTAACCGTTGCCCCGCAGATATCACAGCTCTCCAGGCCAAACGTGGGGGCCAGCCACTTATACGTTTGGGTTGGGTCTGTTACATTGTCTTCCCAGGGCAATTGTTCGATAACAGCAGCGCAGCGTTTAGATAACTCGACTCCATCAGGTATCTCATTGCGATTCTGGTCTGCCTTGAACGGACGATACCCTATCGCAATTTCTTCACGGTTAGACAGCAAGTCCGCATCCGCATCCTGACTAACGGACACTTGATGCTTATCCAGTATATCTCCAGGGCCCCCGCCTTGCGGGGACCCGGCAATAGCTCTATTTAAGCTTGCACCAGCTCCTAATGCGATTACCGCTGCGGTACCCGCTGCGATAGCCTTTCTTCTGAACTTTTTGCATTTCTTTGCTTGTTTTTGCTGAGCCCTTCTCAGTCTTCTCATTTTTTTCCCTCCAGCAAACTTCTGGTAGCTAATAAAATTATACCAAATCAACCGGTCTTTTGTCCAGTAGTTTTGCCGGTAGGGTGGGCACCGCCCACCTTTTTTTCGGTGGTGTGCAGTGTACGTGTTTAGCCGCTGTTGACTTTTTGGTGGAACGGCCATCTTGGCCGTGTTATCACGGGCTGCTCGCCGTGCTACGCTTGTCGCAGCAGGGAAGCCCGTGCCACATCAGAAAACTGCTGATTCAGTTGTCTGGCTAAACACGTACTGTGCAGTGCACACCTTACTTAGCTGAACTCGACAGTCTAACCATCCGGGCAATTTGGTTCGCAGCAGAAATATAGAAAAACAAAAAATTCGTAAATTTTTTTAGTCCGGATTGGCTGGCGCCCAATGTGATTTTATTGGACAGTGAAAAATGTGATAAAGCCGATGAGCTCATCCAGACTATATATGGTAGTTAAAGCACAGATCTCTCCACTATATGGTAGTTAGGGTTATGGGGCGTTAGTCTGGTCGCCGTATGCTCAGCTAAAGAAAAATTGTGTGCTCTGTCGATATTGCGTAGGTTGACCCCGACCCGTCTTTGACGGGCAGGGTTGATAAGAAATTTAACCCGTTTTGAAGGACCTATAGATAATATGAGTAAAAGGGAGTTGATAGACTACATTTGCGAAATCAACAAAAGTGCCAAGCCGGAATTTCTCGCCAATTTTTCAGAAGAAGAGCTCAACGCTTATCTTGAGCACTTGATGGAGCTGGATTTGGACGAATTGGTTGTCTGCAGCTAAGGGTCTATATCTTAGGCCAAAGAAACTTTAGGCCAATATGCCCGCCCCGCCCCTGCGGCAGGGGCGGGGCTCGCAGTCCACAGGATGCCTTGCGGCATTACCCGATTGTAAGTTTGCCAACCAGACTCCTTCCTTGAGACCTAAAGTAATTTCGGCCGGAAAAAACCATCCCCACACTTACGTGTGGTATATGTTTAGCCAGGGAAAAACCATCCCAAAAGTCCGTCCTTGCCGGATGCGGTGAAGACGCACCTTCGGCTTTAAGGATGCCACCCAATAAAATTATTAAAGAATGTGTGGCAGCCTCAAGCGCAGGACTCCGGCAAATCAGTCCGGCAGCCCTGACGGAGTGGAGTCCAAGCTTGGGGATGGATATTTAAGCCACACTTGGCTAAACACGTACTACGTGTGGGGAATGGATACCACACGCGTGAGTGTGTGGAAGCAGATGGGACGACTATTCTTCCTCGGTACCGTCACCGATAATAGACCTGCTTAAATCACTGGGTTTACGTTGTCTGGAACCAGAGCGAGTGCCCGGCTGTCTCGTGGGGCCGGATGGTGGCCCGCCGGATGTGCTGGAACCAGTCTGGCTTTGGGGTGTTTGTGTAAAAAGCTCAGGCGGCGGCGCCTGGTCCGCAGTTACGATCGCCCTTTCCAGTATATCGACAACGCTGTTTTGTTTAAACTCGACCAGTACCGGCACAAAATCCCTCGGGATGCAAAAAACAAAATCAATCCATTTTTCCTTTGCCTGATTCTTGAAGTCATTACTAACCACTTTCATTTGGGTGCTTACTTGTATCTGGTCCGCCGCCTTCAGGTGCCCGATGGGGTAGATATTTATTCCGGTCCCGGCAAGCGGGTCGTCGTATCCTTTTCGCTTACAGATTAATCTTATTTGAGGAAGTATGAAATCGCCCCCGCTTATTTTGGGACTTGTCCTTAGCGCGTTTATTTTTATTCCCACCCGCACTATTGTGGGCTGATAATCGCCGCCGATGGGCGGCATAAATATTGACTTACCGGTCAGCTCATCCTTAAGTGTGCCTTGACGGTTCAGGTCCGAAACAAGCTGTCTGACCTGCTCAGAGATGCCCTCGGGAGCCGGCCAGACAGCCTGCTTTGTGGGCACACTTATCGCCGGAGAAACGATAGTGAGAGTTGAGGTGCCGGAAACCAGTCGGTTCAAGTAAAGCTGGTCAAGATAGTCGGGATGGACGGTGGCAAAACTTCTTTTGCCGCTGAAGCCGCCCCTGCTTATGATACTGAACAGGCCTGTTGCAAAGCCGTCTGCATTGAGCAGAACTTTGCTGCGCTTCCCGTCAAATCGCTGATAGGGATACTTGTTTGATAAAGGCGCCATACCAAGAGTTGTAAGTAAAAGGCCGGCTAAAATAATGCCTAAGAGAATTCCGCACACTACCCGTCCGATACGCTCAGGCAGAAAACCCAAATCAACCGGCTGGCCGGTTATAAACATCATACCTGTTTGCAACGCTCCAAAGACTACAATGAACAGCAACGCAAAACAAAGCGGCTGAGCCCAGGGCACAAGGGATAGGAAACGGCTATCATCACCCCGGCTGATAAAGACACTTGCCAAAACCTCGAAGAACCCGAACGCAGCCACACTTGCACAAACAGCAATTATTATCGTAGCAAATGCTCTGACAAATGTGCCTTTGAAATATTGATATGCTGCACATCCCAAAATTATTAACACCACTATTAAGCTGGCCATTACAATATCTCCCTTTTTTAAGTGAGCTAAAGTGACTAAAGTGCCTAAAGTTTGAAAAAAGAATATCGAACGTCGAATGTTGAGTAGCAAACTTCAAAATTCGATATTCCTTGTTCGGTATTCATTATTCATTCTTTTAACTTTAGCTCACTTTAGTTCACTTTAGTTCACTTCAAACTTTAGACACTATGTTGGTTTTACCGTTTTGGGTTTTGAAAGCACCCGAATCATTTCATTTATTGCTACCGTACCACTGATGACTCTTCTTAGTGCTTGTTCCTGCAAATAGAGCATCTTGGCACGTCTGAATTGCGTGCCGATTTCCGGCAGCGACTTTGTTTGCATTAGAGCCTTTCTTAACTCACTGTTTAGTATGATAATCTCGAAAATACCCATCCTGCCGAAATAGCCTGTTCCCTGGCAATTTTCGCACGTAGAGACTTTGCCGCGTTTGTCGTACAGCACTTTACCGGCGCGGTAAAGCACTTTGGTTTTTTCTGCGTTGATGTTAAACTTCTTGAAAAGTTCCTTATCCGGCGAGTACGCCTGTTTGCATTCACCGCAGAGTTTTCTCAGCAGCCGTTGGTTACTTATGCCCAGAAGGGTTCCGACGGCCAGATTCCTGTCGCCGACAAATTTCAGCCATTTAGCAAATGCCTGTATCACACTATCTGCTTTAAGCACAACATACATCAGTTTCCCATCCACGGCAGCCTTACAGGCCACCTGGGCCGTCTCAGGTTCCTCGCACTCGCCGACACCAACAACATCCGGCCCCGTTCTTACTAACGCCTGCAGCTTTTTAGCAAATGTTGTTGTACCTGTGTCGCTGAGATTAAAAGGGTTTTGAGTTATATTCGGCAGATGATGCGAAGCCTGTTTTTCAAGTGTGTTTATATGGTTAATAAAGGCATCATGATTTCGCAGAAATGCATAAAGGGTTGTTGTTATACCGCTTTTTGAAGGACCGCTTATGATAAACACACCCTGCTTTATCCCGTTGAATCTGGCTAACAGTTCGTACTGCTCGGGCATTAAGCCGATTTCGTTTAACCTTGGTAGCTCCTCATGTGATGTTTCTTTGAGTCTGACCTGTTCCCCTGCGGTTGACCCGGCCGTGGTTACTTCCCATTGTGTATAATTTTCGCCCTTAGCGACCTTAAAAGTTCCTTTTTGTGGTTTTCGCTTTTCCTTAGTGTCCAAATCGGCAAGCTGCTTGACAAAGTGAAGGAAATATTTCATTTGCTCTCTGCCTATACTCGGCTGTTTAAGTGCCGTGCCGTCAACGTAATATGCTACATTATAGTCTTGTGGTGTCGGGGAAAACGCTATACTGCTCGCCCTTCGCCAGAGGGCATCGCTCAGAATTTCATAAGCTATTTTATAGCCGAAAAAGTCCGGCGTTCGCGGTTCAGGTATTGGAACTTCATTGTTGTTTGCTGTTATAAAAATGAAGTTTTTGAGTGTCGCAAGTTTCTTTTCCTTGCTAACGAGCAGGTTTTTGATGTGGTCAACCGTCAGTACCTTGTCAAAGTCCATAACCATAGAATTTCGGTGCTTCACATAAGCCAGAGATGTTGCCCCTACAAACATCAAATAGAGCAGCATACCAACGATAAAGACAGGAACAACCAACCAGATTATTGTCCCCGCGGCGCCGGCGCCAAGAACAACGCCTGTCCAGAAAACCGATTTTGTCTCTATTACTTTGGCGTCCTGGTACACCCAGGAAAGCAGCGGCAGCCACCCAAAAAACATGACCAGAAAAATGAAAAATTTGATTATTGATATATAGCCGCCGTATCCAATAGAAGATAATAATAAATCCGGCATAAGATGCTCCGTTAAATCTTACAAAATGCCACTGGCAGTGGTCTTAATACCTTTTAATACCATTTTTAGCTCTTCAATATTTGGGGCTTGTTTATATGCGTCCTTTGCATCGATAGAACCGTCGCTCACCAGCTCACAAAGGTTATATGTAAGGTCCTGCATGCCTTCCTGTTGAGAGCTTCGTATAACACTGGGCAAATCAGCTTCGCGTTCTTCAGAAATCAGTTTTCTCACAGCCGCATTTGAAATTAGAACCTCCATAACAGGTATCCTGTCAACGCCCTCCTTCATGCACGGCAGTAATACCTGGCTGACAACCGCTTTAATTGCCAGACATAAAGTCTGTCTTACAAGGTCTCGTTCATTTTGCGGAAACAGGTCCAATAGCCTGTGAATACACTGGGACGCATTTGCCGAGTGCATCGTTCCGAAAACAAGATGCCCCGTTTCCGCAGATCTCATTCCGGCGGTGACGGTTTTAGCATCACGCATCTCGCCAATGAAAACCACATCAGGGTCCTGCCGCATCAGATACCTTAATGCCTCCTCATAGTCTTTGACGTCAATCCCGATTTCCCTTTGTGAGACTATCGCTTTAGCGTCCTTAAACAGATACTCGATAGGGTCTTCGACCGTAATTATATGACACGAGCGAGTTTGGTTGATGTGGTCTATCATCGATGCGATTGTTGTGGTTTTACCGCAGCCCGTAGGACCCACCACAAGAATCAGCCCGTGCGTGCTCTCACATATCTTTTCCAATATCGGCGGCAGGTGAAGCTCTTTGAAGGGCGGGATGACTGTGTTGACGCGCCGGGCCGTAAGGCTAATCACACCTCGCTGGCGAAATACGTTTGTTCGGAAACGATGTTCATGCTCTATCTCGTGGGCAAAGTCCAGAGTTCCATGCTCTAAGAAAAACTCTTTTTGAGCGGGGTTGAGTATCTCGAAGACTAATTCTTCAATCCTTTTTGCCGTCATTACTTCGCCGGTAGTCTTTTTCAACTCTCCGTAGAGACGCAGCTTGGGCGGCTGACCTACTTTCAGATGCAGGTCGCTCGCCCGCATTTTGATAGCTGCCTTGAAAAACTTGTTCAATTCCGGCTCATGCTCAAGGCTTGCTTGTTCATCAATAGGTTCTCCCGTTGACATAATTACCGCTAACTCCAGAGCTTATAAGCTAATCGCTACCGCCACAGCCGGCTTAATTATCAGTCGCGGTCCGGCAAAGCATTTATCTTTCCATAAGATTTGCAAAGAAAAACCCTTATACAAATATATTATAAAACTTTAAGCCCGTTGTCAAGTTTGATGCCCGAACAATATTGATTTTCGCCACAAATTGCAGCGCAATGTATGTGTTTAGCCAGGGAAAAACCATCCCCAAAGCCTTCCCTGGCTGCGGCTTGGCCTTCGCCGAGACGAGCGGCTTTGAGGATGCCGCCCAATAAAATTATTAAAGAATGTGTGGCAGCCTCAAGCGCAGGACTACGGCAAATCAGTCCGGCAGCCTGACGGAGCGGAGTCCAAGCTTGGGGATGGCCATTTAAGCCACACTTGGCTAAACACGTACAGCGCAATTCTTCCCTACCGTAACAGTAGGGGGCGGTTCGCGACTCGTGCTACGTCTCGGGCTACGTAGCGTTGCCACTACGCACAGTAGCAAGCGACTTCGCAGAGTAGTAACCGCCCTTATTAAATGCCCGCTGTACTGCTTTTTTCCAGCCTCGACCCGCCAACGGCGGCCCTCGGAGAAAAACTCTAATTCTTTTCAAATAAATATTTGACAATCCGCTTATATCTTGTTAGAGAAGTGGGGACATTACAGGGAAGTAGTCTAAATAGAGGGGTGGTCTTATGGAATTGGAGAAAACAGAGCTTTCAGGCCGAGAAAAGGACGAAGCGTCAATAAAACTTCTCAGAAAGCTTCGGGAGCAGTTGTACTCCTCCGATGCATCGAACAGACGACGGGCCGCTTATAAATTGTCCTGGATGCAGGAGGATGGTTTAGACATCTTAAAAGCTGCCTTGTTTGGTAACTGTCCCGTACCAACAAGAAATGCTGCTGCCTACGGCCTTAGAAAAATGCGAGGCAGGATGAAAAAAATGGCTCTGAATGTTTTACAAGAAGGCCTGAAACATCATGACACTTCTACCAGAGAAATATGCAGAAACGCGCTACAGCTATTAGGACAGAAAGTACCAAAAGTGTCTGTTCCCAAAAAACCACCGGTATCACACTTGGCAATTAGGGAGATTCCGAGAAAAAGCAGCCCAAGGAGAAGGGTCGTTAACCGGCGAACACACAGATAATGCCTTGTGGAACAGAGGACAGAAGACAGATTCTGACTTCTGATTTCTGACTTCTGACTTCTGATTTCTGACTTCTTTAGACCTGTGCTCACGTCACCAATAACAGTGTCAAAGTCATATAGATTGCAACGCTTATCGAATCGTTTGCGGTTGTAACTAACGGCCCGGAGCTTATAGCCGGGTCTATACCGATTCGGCGGAATAAAAACGGCAGAAACAAACCAAGCGTCGTCGCCACCATTATTGCCGAGAACATAGCCGTCCCGAACGAAAACACAAGCTGGATAGACTTAATTGTACTTTCCGGCGCCTTCAGATTAAGCAGGACCGCGCACGCCAGACCACCTATAACACCGCAGCTCAAAGCCACGAGAACAGCGATGCGCACTTCACGCGTAAAAACCTGACTTACTCTCAGTGCAACAAGGTGACCGGTTGCCAGTCCGGAAACCACAATCGCCGAGGTTTGCAGCCCGGCGTTTCCGCTTATAGCTGCAATCATCGGTACAAAAGCAAGCGCAGCGGTATAAACAATAGCTGAATCTTCGCCAAATTTGTCGTGGAAAAACATCAGGACCAGAGCCGTTACTCCCGTCCCGATTAAACAGGGCAAAAGCCACGTCATTCGGATACGGGCTGCATTAAAAACCGAAAATGTATCAAGCTCATCTGCATCCGTACCTGCCATCGTGTACAGGTCCTCCGCAGCTTCTTCCTCCGCGACCTCGATGATACGGTCGGCGGTGATTCGACCGGCCAGCCTATTATGCTTGTCCAGAACAGGAACTACAATCAGGTTGTTTTTGCTGAATATGTTCCGAACTTCTTCCTGGTCCATATCGACAGTAACGTAAATCGTATCGGGGTCAACTAAATCACCTATCCTCGCCCCTTCCGGCCGGGTCAGCAAAAACCTAACACGAACATCACCAGCAAATCTACCTGCCTTGTCAACAACATACACGGAAAAAAAGTCTTCATCAATCTCAGCAGCACGGATTTTACTGACGGCTTCGGCAACCGTGGCATCCTCGGACACACTTATCACAATCGGGTCCATAATCCCGCCCGCCGAATCCTCCGAGTAGCTCATCAATTCTTTAATCTCAGCCGATTCCGCTGGAGGTATGCTTTCGAGCAGTGCAGCCCTTTCTTCTTCGGGTAGTTCCGAAAGAATGTCCGCAGCGTCGTCAGGGTCAAGTTCGGTAATAATGCCGCTCAGCTCCTTGTCTTGTAGCAGCTCGAACAGCTCCGCTCTGGTTGCCTCATCAACCTTTTCCAGAACCTCAGCCGAAGTTGTTTTGTCCATAGCGTCGAAGATAGCACGCCTTTGCTCGTTATCCACAAGCTCCACGACTTCTGCTATGTCACTGCTTCTCTGCTCGCCGAGCTGTTCCCTCAGAGCCGATTTATCTTCGGACTCAAGTAAAAGCTCGATTTGTTGCACTAATTGTTTTTGTTCATCCGCCATCAAATCACGTTCGCTGCTCTTTTTGCGTTGTTCGTATTACTTGCCCCCCCGGCAACAAGCGGGGGCCCGAGATACGATTCACGAATTCACCCACCTATGGCACGCCTGTAAGAAGCGTGTGTATCCACATAAAATACCCGAATTTCTTGTACTAAGCAACAATTTTACACAAACTAACCGCTTTTAAAGTGCTCTCGATTGAAAATTCCCGTTTGTGCGCGGGTAACTTGTGCCACAGGTAGTAGCTTTACAATAATAGTTTATAATTTTACTCGCGGGAATTTACAACCCTTCAAGGGTATAATTTGTCACGCCTGTAAGTCGAAGACCACTTCCAACATGGGCAAGGGTGCGTATCCGCATACAAAAGTGCTCTCAACTTCTTACTTCGATATTCCTTGTTCGATATTCTATATTCCCCGCCTGTCCGTCCTCCCCCTTCAATCCCAATCTGAAACCTGAAATATGCTCAGCGGGCCTGGCGACGCCTGTCCGCTTCTTTCAACAGTCGTTTTCGGATTCTAATCGAATTAGGACAAATCTCAACAAGCTCATCCTCTTGAAGGTATTCCATCGCCGCCTCAAGACTCATCTTTCTCGCCGACCTGACCCTGGCCGCATCGTCTTTACCCGACGCCCGAATATTAGTAAGCTGCTTGCTTCTTACAACGTTGACAGGAATGTCCTTCTCCTTGCAGTGCTCCCCGACAACTTGTCCCTCATATATTTTTTCTCCGGGCTCAACAAAGAAAATGCCGCGGTCGTATAAAGCGTCAAGTGCGTAAGCTGTCACTTGTCCCGTCATGGTCGCAATCATAACGCCGGCCTTTCGCTGTGGTATCGCTCCCCGCATCAGCTCATATCTTTCAAACGTATGATACATAATAGCTCGACCGTTGGTTGCATTCATCATCCTCGCATGAAGACCGAACAGTCCACGCGAAGGTATCAAAAATTCCATATGAATAAAATCGCCTGCACCGTTTTTGGAATCTATCTTTATTATTTCGCTTCGCCGGTCTCCCAGAAGACTCATCACGGAACTCTGGCAATCCAACGGGCAATCCACCGCAAGTAATTCTATCGGTTCATGACGCCTCTCATCGACTATTTTCAAAATTACATTCGGCTTGCCAACACATAACTCATACCCTTCACGCCGCATATTCTCTAACAAAACCCCAAGATGCATCAGCCCCCTGCCCGAAACATTGAATTCTTCAGGACTCTGACCATCTTCCACCCTTAACGCAACATTATGATGAAGCTCCTTTTCAAGCCTTTCTCCAATTTGTCTGCTCGTTACATATTTGCCGTCCCTGCCCGCGAAAGGCCCGTCGTTAACTCTGAATGTCATTGTCATCGTCGGCTCATCGACAGAGATGACCGCAAGTCTCGAAGGTTTATCCGCACAGGCAATCGTGTCGCCAATCTCAACCGGGTCAAGCCCCGATATCGCGCATATATCACCGGCCTGAACTATTGAAACCCGCTTCCGGCCAAGGCCGTCAAACTGATGAATCTGCGTAACTTTTTGCTGTGTATGCAGACCTTTGGCGTCAATTACAGTAACTCTCTGGCCTTCATTTATCTGTCCAGCAAAAATCCTGCCTATTGCTATCCGTCCAATGTAATCCGAATATTCCTGATTCGTTACAAGCATTTGAAGCGGAGCATCACGGATAATCCGCGGTGGCGGTACATTATTTATGATGGTCTCAAATACCACATGCATATTGTCGGTTTTCTTATCAGGTTCCGTCGTCGCCCACCCGTCCCTTGCCGATGCGTAAACAAGCGGAAAATCCAGCGCCTCATCTTCGGCGCCAAGTTTAACAAGCAAATCGAACACTTCATTCACAACATCATCAGGCCTGCTGTTTGGGCGGTCCACCTTGTTGATTACGACTATCGGTTTGAGCTTAAGCTCAAGCGCCTTACCCAATACAAATCTTGTCTGCGGCATTGGCCCTTCAAAGGCATCAACCAAAAGCAGCACACCGTCCGCCATTTTCAAAACGCGCTCAACCTCTCCGCCGAAATCAGCATGTCCCGGCGTGTCTATCAAGTTGATTTTATATTCATTGCCCTCAGAATTAGTATAGTAAATGGCGCAGTTTTTACTCAGGATTGTTATACCACGCTCACGTTCCAGCGGATTCGAATCCATAATCAATCCATGCTCACCGCCTGCCAGCTTATCAAGATCCTCCTGCCGAAACATCCCGGACTGGTACAGAAGCTGATCGACCAGCGTCGTCTTGCCGTGGTCAACGTGGGCGATTATCGCTACATTACGAATATAATCCGAATACATAAAAAACTCTCAAATGGGATTAGTAGGGATTACTGACTATTCAGTATTTGGTGTAATCCTTGTCGTAAGAACCCCGAACTTTACCGTATTCTACGGGATTGTCAATACAAAACTTCAATTTCCTTAAATCTAATTTCTCCCCCATACCTGCCCTCGTGGTTTACGCCGTTATATTTAGCCCATCAATTTATTGATGGGTTTATTCCTATACGCCAAAATACCAACTCTATAAATAGGCGTTCCTTGTTCGTCTTACAAAGTATAATTGTCTTTTCGCACTCTTGATAGTAGGTGTAGGATGGCGGCTTGCCCCACCAATTCTCAAATCGTCAATCCTCAATCGTCCTTCGTCTATCTTCCATCGTCCGTCCTCCGTCTTGTGTCTTGAGTCTGTAGTCTTCTGTCTCCCCCACTCACCAATTCTCTAATCTCTAATTCACTAATTATATCTTCCGTCTCCCGTCCTCCGTCTTGTGTTTTGAGTCTGTAGTCTTCTGGCTCCTCTATTCACCAATTCACATATCTCTAATTCACTAATTATTTCTTATTGCAGAAACAGTATTTGTCATTCCCGCGGAAGCGGGAATCCAGTATCAAGTATTTAATTCACTAATCTCTAATTCACTAAATAACTATTCTTCATCCCCAGCGAAGCCGAGGGGTCGATGGGCTCATAACTGTTAAGTCTTTGGCCCTGTCAGACCAGCACACCCCGACCGCTTTACTAAGACAGACAATTCTTACCGGTCAGGAAAGAAAATCGCTGAAATGGCAAATTCGCGATTGATTTCCGTTCGGCGAGTGCTATATTATTCTCATAGTTTTCATTGATATTCCCCGAGTCATAAGAAATGGATTACACCCGAGCCGAACCAAAGTTTCGCAGGCGTCTTATATAGACGGTGAAGTGCTATTTGGGATGTTATGAGGGCCAATCCCGATTTTTCGGGAAACAATGTTGGCCACTGGATAATGAAGGATGAACCTGATAGGATTGCCGCATGAATATAGATGACATCATGAAGGACATCGCCAAGCACACCGCCAAGGCGGTGGCCCACTACTGGCAGACGCGGTCGGCGCAGCGACGGAAGCAAGAAGACAGCGGAAAGGCATATCAGGGATTGCGCAGTGCCGTCACCGGTGGCGCACAGATGGATGGGTTCATCGACCTCTTTACCAAATTGATCACACATGCCGGCATTCCCGAGCAGTGCATTTTCCGAAAGAAGGCCGTGGAGCTGCCCGGCTTCTTCCGTCCCACCAAGGAATGGGACCTCCTCATCGTCCGCAATCGAACCCTGATTGCCGCCATTGAGGCCAAATCACAAGTCGGCCCCTCTTTCGGCAACAACTTCAACAATCGGACAGAAGAGGCGATGGGAAGCGCTCTCGACCTCTGGACCGCTTTCCGGCAGCATGCATACCTCGAAAGCCCCCAACCGTTCCTCGGTTACTTCTTCATGCTGGAGGACTGCGAAGCATCGAACCGCACTGTAAGCATCCAAGAACCCCACTTCAAGGTTTTCCCCGAGTTTGTCGGCGCATCATACATGCGCCGTTATGAGCTGTTCTGTCGAAAACTCGTCCTTGAGCGCCATTACACCGCCTCAGCCTTTATCACCTCATCCGTTACAGACGGCATCAAAGGCGAGTTTAAGACGCCCGCAGATGATCTGTCGGTCGAACGCTTTGCCAAAGTTCTCGTCGCACATCTGTCAACTTTTACTTGACGATATGAAACCAACAGTTCACAGATTGATCAACGCAGACGCACGGGATTTGTCGTACGTGGATGATGAGTCCGTCCATCTCGTCGTCACTTCGCCCCCGTACTGGAATCTCAAGCGTTACAATGAGAATCCCGATCAGCTCGGACATGTTCAGGATTACGAAACGTTCCTGGGTGAACTAGAGAAGGTCTGGCGGCATGTGTTCCGTCTTCTCGTTCCCGGCGGCCGCCTTGTCTGCGTTGTCGGTGATGTTTGCGTGGCGCGACGCAACTTCGGCCGCCATCTCGTATTTCCCCTTCATGCGGACATCTGTGTTATCTGTCGGCGCATCGGTTTTGACAATCTGAACCCCATCGTTTGGCACAAGATAGCAAACGCCTCATACGAAGTCTCAAACGGCTCGAAGTTCCTTGGCAAGCCCTATGAACCGAATGCCATCATCAAGAATGACATGGAGTTCATTCTGATGCAGAGAAAACCGGGAGGTTACCGGCAGCCAAGCGGCGAGCAACGCGATGCAAGCAGAATCTCCAAAGAGGAGTTTGAACGCTGGTTTCAACAGATATGGAACATTACGGGAGCCTCCACCAAGCACCATCCGGCTCCATTCCCATTGGAATTGGCGACACGCCTGGTGCGGATGTTCTCTTTCACGGGGGACACCGTCCTCGATCCATTCTGCGGGTCTGGCACAACGATGGTTGCGGCCCTCCGAACGGGCCGCAACAGCATCGGGATTGAGATAGATCCCGAATACTGCCGAATGGCCGCACGATACTTGAAGGCCGAGAACACCGACCTCTTCGCAAACACAGAGTTGAAATTTGAAAGGGCATCCACCGCGCACGCATGCCTTGTCAAGGAAGACCACGCCCTTTACGAAGTGCGACCTGCAAGAAAGAGATTGAAATAGGCCAACAATCGCATCGAACACTACGCCGGTTCCGCTGCGCTCCACCGGGAAATCTGGGGACACCTTACCTGATTTTATTGGCGTCAGGAATGTTGCCGCATACAATGCCGGGAATAAAAGTAGGGGAAAGTCACCTATTTTTTTAGAGGTTGTTATGAGGTATGCAGGACTTACGGATGAGCCGGAAAGAAGAAAACGGGAACATGGAAACCCTCGCGACTTCAGAGTTATGCAACAATTCACTTCCGAGACGGCTGCCCGGCAATGGGAAAGGAGAATGACGGCCCAGGGATATGAGGAAGATACCAGCGGCAAAGGCTGGAAATATGGCTATACCTTTTCAATCTGAAGTTAGTTCGTAGTTCGTTGTTCATAGTTTGTTGTTCATAGTTTGCCAGTGAAATCTCGGGACACCATTTTTAGTTCTGAGTTTTTTGTTGATAGTTCGTAGTTAAAAACAATGAACAAAATACAATGAACAATGAACAAGAAAATCTGCTTCAATTTATTAGGGATTAGGGGCATGGCACGGTCGGCCCCCCTTCGTCTTTTTACCTCCAAGCCTGCCTTGAGCAACGCCGAAGGGTCACAAAGGCACTAAGATTTATTTTTGTTATTAAATAGCAGCGTTAATCAGTGTTTAACCCGTGAGATTTCGCCTTCGCCTATCTCACGGGTTGAATCTGTGTCTAAAATTTTCTTCTGTCTTCTGCCTGCCCTCGGGGTGAGCTTCCTTGTATAAACAAACAGAGTGTTGCTCCCAAATATTACTGTAAATTTTAATCTTTGACAACAAATCAAGAACCTTATATTAATCTTTGTAATTAAATAAGTACGGAATGTTTAGCAAGAACAGGTATGCAAAAATCCTTGATTTGCCTGGAGTTAGTATGAATGCGTTTGACCAATCTGGCAATGGTGCTCAGCCACCACTCAAGCGCCCACGGCGACGCAGATACAGCGGAACCCACCCGAAGAGCTACCTGCAAAAGTACAAGGAGCATAACATCGCGGCCCACCCTGAGCTGCGGGACCATTTGCGTGCAAAAGGTAAAACGCCGGTCAGCACTCACATTCCTGTTCTGATAGAGGAGGTTTTAGCGTGCCTGATGCCAGGACCTGGCGAAGTTGTTGTTGACTGTACTGTTGGCTATGGCGGCCATGCATCGGAGTTTATGAAACGCATAGGCCACACCGGAAAATTGATCGCCTTTGACGTCGATAACACCGAACTTGAACGTACCCGCCATCGGCTTAGCAAAGAGAATGTGCCTGTAAGCTTTTATCGCAGCAACTTCGCCGGTATTGCCAATGTGTTGAACAAAGAAAAAATCGATGGCTATGACATCATCTTTGCCGACATCGGTGTTTCAAGTATGCAGATAGACAATCCCGACCGCGGCATGAGCTATAAGCATGAAGGCCCGCTCGATATGCGGATGGACGACCGGCTGAAGCGAACCGGTGCAGATCTGCTCAACACCCTTTCCGAAGAACAACTGTCCAAAGCGTTTTGGGAGTTGGCTGACGAGCAGGACCATCAGGAAATTGCCCACCTGATCGTTACCCGGCGGGCCGTACAGCCGATTACGCGGACCTCACAGCTTGTTCAGCTGATTTTCAGCGCCAAGGGCCTGACTCTGAAAAGCTGGCAACAGCAGCAGCGCACCTCAAAATCCGGCTCATTGCACCCCGCTGCCCGCACATTCCAGGCCCTGCGTATACTGGTCAATGATGAACTCGGTTCCCTAAGAGAACTTTTAAGAGTTGCCCCGTACTGCCTGCGTCCGGGCGGCCGAATCGGTATAATAAGTTTTCACAGCGGCGAAGACCGCCTTATCAAACAGTCGTTTCGTGACGGCCTCAGGAATGGTATATACCGCTTAGCGGCCAAAAATGCAATCGTGCCGCAAATCAAAGAAATTGCCTCAAATCCCCGCAGCGCATCGGCCAAATTCCGCTGGGCTGTAAAGCCGCTTTGATGGGTTTGACCTCCGGGATAAAAACCTTGCCTTTGTACCTATGTCGGCCGCTCACTGCCTTTGCCCCCATTGCCGTTAATCAGCTTCACTCTTCACCCTGAGCGGAGCCTGCCCTGAGCTTCGTCGAATGGGCCGAAGGGCCAATTCTCTAATTCTCTAATCAACTCCCATCTTTCCTCTCTACTTTTGCTGTAAGGCATCTGGCGAAAAGCATCCTGTGGACTGTGGATTGGCTTTCGGGCTGCGGCGGGGTGCCTTCGTCCCGACGAACTGATTTCTGTCTTCTGTTCTCTACCGGCCGGGCGTTAATTGTCAGGGCTGATAGGTTCTCCGCTTGGAACGGCAACTTTGGCTTTTGGTCGAAGCAGAAGCAAAAGATATACGAAAAGAACTAGAGCCAATATGTTTACGCCGATACTCCACGGCGCTGCACTCATTGAGAACTGGAGAGCAAAACGTGCCCCGTACTCAATAAAGAAAGCAAGTCTACCTTTAGCCAACCCAACTCCAAGCTGGAGACCGGAAAAAAATTCATATGTTAGCAATGAAGATGAAATAACAGGGATCTGAAGTGCCTGATAGACCGCCGACAGAGCGGCTCCAAGTTGTGGCTTTTCAACTAAAGCCAATCCAGCAACAATTCCGAAAAGGAACAGAAAGACCACATAGATCGAGAAGACCCACCAGAAGTAGTGAGACGTGCCTGTATTCCATTGCTGGAAGATAAACATGATCGATATGCCTGCGAAACCTCCACCCACTTCAAGAACAATCAAAAAATATTTGATCCATTTGTTCATTCTTCACTGCTAATCTTTTACTTAAAAGTAATTCCTTAGTTGTTCTTAAAGATTTTTGTTAGGTGTGTAAATCTCTTGTAATCTGCTGTTCTTTTTCGCCCATATTCTAAAACCAATAAATAGTATAGAATATCTTATACTTCGTTCGAGTATATCCTAAATAATTAATTTCTAAAAGAAAAATAGCTGGACTATGTATATGTTATCCAAGTTTCAAGCAGCAAAGAGGTTCGTACTATTCAGAAATCATACAGATACCATTTGGGAGCCTGCAACATGCGTTTTCTTTTGGAAAGAGTACTCTGTAAGATTTAAATGACTATCTCCTAAATCTATATCGATTTTCCCCAAAAATAATTTAAAGAAACTAAATTTGATTGTTCTTCTTCTCCTGCTTTCTCCTTAGAAGATATCCCCCAGGAATATGTTTCAGAGGATCTTTACTTACAAATAATATAGAAATAACTCCTCCAGACGCGATGAATAACCAAGCTGGAAGAGGACCCTTAAATAACCATTTATGAAAAGGAGTTTTAATAATAACTTTCTTTTCCCCAGATGAATCCTTTGTGGCAATATTTGGGCCTAATAAAGAGGCTTTCTTGAAATAACTCACATTCTGTCTCTTGTCGTGAAATCGCGTCTCGCCGGTTTTCCCAAAATTATGGAAGTAATGTCCCACATCTGATAATTCCCTAACAAGAGTCCCATCTTTAGCGAATATATATAATTTGTCATTTCTTGCAGTGGCAACCTCAAGCTGATCTTTTTCATTTATTCTGATTCTAAAGGTTCCACCGGCACTATTAATGAATTTGCCATATAAAAACTTGCCCTCAGCATTATATACCTGGATTCTCGAGTAAAACTGCAACCCACAATAGATATTACCTTGAGAGTCCACAGCAATTCCTCGGAGGTCTCCGAGTGGCAGTTCAAACGAATCTAAATTTCTGAATCTAAATCCGAATCCAGCAGTGATTGGACCGGTTAAAAAGCCTATAAATCCAATAACCAAAAACAAAGTTGCAATTATACGAAAGACGTATCTTATCTTTTCGTTCATATTTTCTTAATCTTATACTATTTAGACATCAAGCTGAACAGGCAATTTAATATACCAGCAGATCATCGCTCTTCTGGAAAACATTTTCTTTTAGACTTATAAGATTCATACTAATTTTACATGCTGTGCTGGCATATGCAAATTTACTTATTCAATGAAACGTATTTTGCTTTACAGACCTAAGGGACTGTTGTCAGATTTTCAAAACACTCATGAATCAAATTTATAGCTAATCTCACCTCATAATCCTGTGCTATTCTTCAATCTATTCTTTCTCTTCTGTAAGCCATTCTTGATCATCAATCCAATCCATAAGCTCTCTTAAGGCTTCTGTTGTTATTCTGTAGTATTGGATATTAATACTTGCACCGCCGCCAACTCCAAAAATGAGTTGTATGGCAGTTGGACTTCCTGGCCATTGTGAGACGTCAATACCGGCACCAAATGGACGACCTACTGGAGCCATCACTGATACGTTCGCATAAGGTCCTTCATAATCTTCATGGTCTTGGATATTTACCACAATGCCAACACCGAAATGAGCAGAAGCTTCTACGCCCGCTAGCGACCCCTGACCATAGACATAGCTTTCCCAACCTTCGCCAGGAATCCAGACTAAATCAATCCCACCACCCAATTTAACACCCGAAAGCGAGGGTATAGTGATTACGATACCTATTTCTCCAAGTTCGGTCCACCATGGTAAGGGTGGCGTGTTGACGATGACATCGTCGAAGTCGCCGACTCTTACATCGCATACATCGCAGCAATCGCTTGTATACCAATCTGATGCTACCCAGTCGGCAACATCTATAAAGTAACGATAGTCAGCAACAGTACCATCTTCGTTGTGGAGTTTCACCAAAAGAGAATAAGGTCCAGATTTAATCCACTCGAATGACCTATAAGCCCAGAGACCCGATGGGTCCACAAAGGCCAACGGGTTATTCCTACAATATGTATATAAGTTCATTGCTGCACTATACCCGACCGGGTCGGTCTGCATAAATCGGCCGATGTGCGGATTATAGTACCGGGCGCGGTAGTAGTAAAGACCTGTTTCGATATCGAATCGCCGGCCGGTGAACATGTAGGGA
>JBAQFY010000097.1:0-6908 GCA_049287505.1 Sedimentisphaerales bacterium
CCCCCGCTTCTTGTGCTCGTCGACTGATTGGAGGACAGCCGGGGCCGGCTCCGGCCATCCTCGGTGGTTGTAGTAGACCTGGGGGACATGGCCGCCGGATAGGCGGTTGAAGACGCTATAGGGGAACGGTCCGTGTAAGGTCGGAAAGGCAAACGAGGTGTAGTAGATGGGGACATCGATCGGGGCGGCGACGATGCGCTCGACCTGGGCGCGAGCTGCTGCCCACCCCTCCGTCTTCTCAAACTCGCTCTCAGCGTCGATGAGGAGACCAGCGCGGGGGCCCTCGTAGCCCGGTAAGTCGTGATGGTAGAGAGCGCACTCCAGGAGGCGCTCGGCCTCGCCCAGGCCGCCGTAGTGATAGCCCCAGGCGCCGACGTCGACGCCCTGTTGCTGGACGCGGTGGGCGACGAGAGCGAAGGGCTCGCCCAGGTCGAGCCAACGGGCGCCGTCGTAGGCCTTGATCCACAGGGCAGCGTCGAGAAGCTTCGCCATGCGGATGACGAAGCCCTGGTCCGGGAGCTCACGCCACCTAGTGACAAGGAGGTTTAGGTGCTTCATGGCTTTTGCCTGTGTCTAATCGGCGCTCCAGCGCATCGAGGTCCCAGCGGAGGCCGTAGATGTCATTTGCATTGCTCCCAATGGCGAAGATGGCATAGAGAGAGCTGATGGCCGAGAAGACGACCAGGGTAAAGATGAGCCAAGCGAAGGGTGAGTCGAGGGTCATGGGAGGCCCTCTGGGGGGTCGCGCTCGGCCTGGACGGCGGCGAGAGGTGGCACATTCTCAGGCTTCTCAGGGTATCGCCCGGGCAGGAGTTTAAGGGACCGGAGTGTATTAGAGATGCCCCCCCCGAGCCAGGGGCGATAGCGTTGGCGGTGGCCACAGGCCTCGTCGAGGGTAATTGCACGCTGATCGGCAGGCGGAAAGAGGGCCTCCCAGGGAGTGCCCAGGGCAATGTAGGTGTCGGGGTCGAAACAGCAGACAAGGAGGAAGCCGCCACGGGTATCGACAAAGAGCATACCGCCGGTCCAGGCGTTGCCGTCGTACAGTTGGTCGAGGACGGAGAGCACGTTATGGACCCGGCCCATGTCCTCGAGCCAGACGGCCTTGTCGATGGTGTCAGGCATCGTCATCGCCGGGGACGTCCATTTGAGGATGCCAGTCGAGCCGACGCTCGGCGGCGATGCCGGCGAAAGTCTTAGCGACGGCCTTGGCCGTCTCTGGCGGTACGGGCTCGCCAAGCTCGAAACGGGCGCCCATTCGACCCAGGACCTTCATTGTGGCCTTGGTCGGCTCCCGCCCCTTATGGACGACTCTCACCTTGTCGCCGGACGGATAGATAACGAAGGCATAGTAGTAGTCAGCCATGGCGGGGTCACTCCGGGGCCTCTGGGGCCGGCGTTTCCGGCGGTGGCGCCATGGGCTCGGCGGGCTCGGCTTCAAAGCGCTCCCGGAGGGCGTCCAGAAGGTTACGGATGCCCCTTAGCCAGTCGGCAGCGAAGTCGGTTTCCTCTTCAGTAGCGCCGGCGGCAAGGAAGGCCCCGCGAACATCAAGACCCTCCTCTACGCCGCCAAACAAGTAGTTCGTGATCTCCAGGCTCAGGGCATGTTGATGAGTGACGGCTCCTTGGGGCGGGCCCTGTGGGGCCTCCTCGCCGGCGGCAGGCTCCGGGACGTCGGCCGCCGGCGAGGACCCCTCGGGGAAAGGAGGAGAGAGAGAAGACTCGACAGGCGCAGGCTGAGCCCCTTCGACAGGCTCAGGGTGAGCGGTAGGGAAAGGCAGGGTCAAAGCGGGTGGGTGGCCACAGAGAAGACAGTTGGGAGATTCGAGGGTGATAAGGAAGAGCTGGCGGCAATTGAGACAGGCCCCGATGGCGGGGGCGGAGGGATCAAACGGCTGAGTCATAGGGACACCTCCTTCATTCGCTCATGATCCACAATTGAGCTCAATTTGTCTAGGGGCGGAGGAAAGAATTTTCGTAGAACTTGTATTCGAGAGGGGCAGACCCTTCGACAGGCTCAGGGTGACAGCAGGAAGGCGAGGCGCTGAGAGGGCCGTGAGAGGCCCTGGAGGGCGAGGGGTAGACCGATTCCCTAGCCCTGAGGGGCCGGGTGGGTCTCAGGGCTCCCAGGCGGGCTTGGGGCAGGCGTTTCGGGGGTGGGCGAGGGCTGCTCGGGCTGCTCGCGCGGGGGAGGCGGCTGAGGGCGCGTGGTGAGCTTGCGGTAGGAGAGGGAGAGGCGCTCGAGAGCTTTACGTTCGTCAAGGACGGCCATCTTACTCTACCTCCGGCGCGATGAGATCGCGGATCCAGCCAGCGTCACGGTCACTATACCCCAGGCTGAGGAGCTCGGCAAGGAGCTGGGCCCGGTCAATCGTGCCGGCGGCGTAGAGGTCTTTCAGGTTAGTCACGGAGAGCTTACGCGCCGGCGGCTCCGGTTGGCGGGCGGCGATGTCGCGGAGGAGCTCGGCGTCGGCCTGGGCGTAACCGAGGGCGGTCAACTTCTCCAGGAGCTCGGCCTCAGTGATAAGGCCGGCACGGAAGCCGGTCGAGAGTTGGGCGGCCGAGAGCTGGCGCTCCTTGGCCTCCGTCGCCGGCGTGGCGATGTCGATGATGACCTGGGCGTCATCCTGGGAGTATCGCAGGTCCAGGAGGCCCTGGAGGAACTGGGCGTCGGTGATTCTCCCGAGCTTGTAAGCCTGAGAGAGCTGGGAGACGGAGAGGCGACGGGCTATTCCCTCCTCTGTCTTGTCGATGTCATCGACGAGGAACTTGGAGTCTGCGTCGTTGTAGCCCATGCCGGCAAAGCGGCTCAGCGCCTCGGTCTCAGTGAACACGCCGTCGCGGAGGCCGCGCTGGACCTGGGCCACGGTCAGCTCTCGGGTCTTCTGGGCAGCCTGGAGGTCCCAGCGACGGAGGAGGAGATCCCGGCGCTCAACCTCCACGCCCAGGGCGTCGAGCCGGCTAGAGGCCGTGGAGCGATCGATGGCCCTCTTGACATACTCGTCTTTGACGACAGTCTCCTCGAGGTTGCGGAGGTCACTCTCCTCAGCGAGGTCCTCGAGCTGGAGGAGAAGGTCGGCAGCCCAGGGGAGATAGCCAAGGGTCTCAAGCTCCTCCTGGGCCCGCTCGCGAGTCCAGAGCTTGTCGCGGTAGGCCTGGGTGATCTTAGAGACGGTCAGGTCGCGGACGGGGACGTCGGCGTCGGTAGTGGGGTTGAGGGCGAGCTGGACGTCGTCGAGGGCGAGGAGGAAGTCGGCGGAGTCATCGGAGTAGCCGAGCTCCACCAGCTTGTCGAGGGCCTCCTGGCGGCTGATGACGTGGCGGCGGTAGCCGAGGCGGATCTGGGAGGCGGTCTCTTTGGTGTATTCGTCGAGCTCGCTCTCATCCTCGGGGCTGTAGTATTTGAGGGTGAAGTCAGTGAGCCAGCGGGCGCGCTCGTCGTTGTAGCCCAGGGCCTTGTAGCCGTCGAAGACGTCGGCCTCGGTGATGACGCTCGTCTTGTAGAGGCGGCGGAGGTCGACGCGGGTGATGGGCGAGTAGGAGATGGCCTGGAGCTTGTCGCGCCAGACGGGGGCGTAGTCGAGGGCCTTGAGCAAGTCGGCGAGGCCCTGCTCGGTGATGAGACCGCGGTGGAGCATCTCGTAGCCTTGAGAGGGCGAGGGCAGGTCCCAGTGAGCGGCCCAGTGGTTTTCGGCCCACTCACGCTCGATGCCCAGGAGGGCAGCGTACTGAGCGAAGGGCTCGGGGAACTCGGCGTCGAGGTCAAGGGCGCGGCGGGCCTCGGGGTTGAAGACCTCGCGGACGGCCATGCGGATGAGGTCGGTAGGGCCGGGCAGGATGTTGCGGAGCTCAAGGAGGGCCTGTTTAGCCTGGCCGTCGTAGCCGGTGCGGGAGAGGTGATCGAGAGCGGTGGGCTCGTCGATAAAGCCACGGTTAAGGGCCTCCTGGACGGTGCCAACGGTGAGAAGCGCCGCCCCGACTTTGGCCTGGGTGGCCTGGGTGTGGGGCTCGCAGAGGGGCGCGACGAGGATAGTGGTGATGGCGGTGGTGACCATAGCGATGATGAGGCCCAGGATGATGACGCCGGCAATGCCGGCGATGATGGCGGGGGCGGGGTCGATGACGTCATCGATGAGGTCGCGGAGGTCGGCATACTGACCGTCAAGGAGCTTACCGGGGATGGCGAGCTTGCGCTCGACAACGTCGGTGAAGGGCTCGAAGATGTGCTCCCAGGGCCAGCGGATGGCGTCGACGAGCTTGTCGCCGATGGCGGCGAAACCATCGGTCAGGACATCGCCGAGGGTACTAAGGCCCTTGGCGAAGACGTCGCCGACGGAGAAGGCAGCGCCCATGATAGGAGGAACGGTGTTCTGATAGAGCCAGTCGGTGGCGTCCCAGACGCGGTCCTTGGTCCAGGTGGCAGCGCCCCAGACCTGGCCGCCGGCCCACTCGAGGCCGGACTGAATGTTGCGGCCTATCGAGCTGACGCCGTCCCAGACACGGTCTTTGACCCAGGTGGCAGCGTCCCAGACGCGGTCCTTGACGTAATAAGCGGCGTCCCAGGCCCGGTTGCCCACCCAGGTAGCGCTACTGTTGATGAAGTTGCCGACCCAGGTGAAGTAAGCATAGAGCTGGCGGCCGAGCCAGTCGATGCTACCGATGCCCCAGTTGTAGAGCCAGCGGACGGTGCCACCGATCCGACTCCAGATGTTGTCCCAGAGACTGCTGAAGCTGCGACCTATCTTCTCGGCGAGGTCACCGGCACCGCCCCAGATGCCTCGGAAGAAGTCAGTAATGGTGTCCCACCAGTCGGGGGCGCCGCCGGCGATGGGGCGAGCAAGGGTAAGGGCGGCGACGTCAAAAGAGCCAGCGAGGCAGGAGTCTACGGCCTGAGCAAGGTCAGGGGCGCACTCGGCCAGGTCCGGGAGGTCGAAGGCAAAGAGGTCGAGGAAGGCATCATCATTCACGGCACGTCGACGGTTTCAGCAGCCCCAGCGGCCGCCGATTTTAAATCTGCCGAGATGGCCTCTAGCTCGACCCCGGTGGCCTTCCCGTCGACGGGGAGCATCTGATAGCGAGCGTTGGCGGCGAGCTCGTCGGCGGTGGCGGGGCGGTAGAGGTCGAGGGGCAAGTGGACCTGGCGAGGAGGGATGGCCAGGGTCGAGTAGGTGACCTCTACGACATCCTTCAGCTCGCCGGGGGTAGGAGAGCTGAGGGCGCGGCTACGCCGGAGGATTGTCACTTGGGGCACGGGCGACCTCCTGGGGGCGGGGACGGACGCGCATGATGTCAACGGCCTCGCGGAGGAGCTGGCAGGCCTCGCACTGGCAACCGGACTGGACGGCGGCGAGCATGGCGGAGAAGGAGAGCTGGGCCTGGCGAGAGCGAGGGTCCTCGCCGCGGCTGTCGGTAGGGCCGGCGGTGAGAGCCCGCTGGACAGCCTGGGTGAGCTGACCGGGGTCAAGGTTCATTGGCCTTCTCCTTCCGGTGTAAGAGGTCATTGGCAATCGGGGCAGCGCCGCGGAACACCCAGCCCATGGCGGTAGAGAAGGGCAGGAGGATCTCCTGGGGGATAGGGTGGCCACAGAGGGGGTAGGCGATGACAGCACAGAGGAGGATGAGGGCAACAACGGCGCCAACGATGTCGTAGAACGAGAGATTCTTCACGAGGTCACGGTAGAACAGAGGGGCAGGAGTGTCAAGGGGGTGGGACGGCCGCGGGAGGGACAACGGAGGCAGCAGGAGGCACAACGGGGGTAAGGGGCGGAGCGCCGCCGGCCGGCGGTACAGGAGGAGGGGCAGGCGTAGGGCGGGCCAGGACGTAGTCGACGGCCATGGTGGCGTCGACGAGGAAGCGCTCGTGGGCTCGAACGTTGTAGATGGACCAGGCGCCGAAGCCCTGGGAGAGCCAGACACGGTGAGCGACGTAGGCGTTGTTGGCGCCGTCGAAGAGGTAGGTCCGCCAGCGGCAGGGGTCGGTGTGGCCGGTGACTTCCTGGAGTAAGTAGCGCTGCCAGTAGGTGTTGACCTGCCAGAGGCCGAAGGAGGTCTGCTCGTCGCAGGCGTAGGGGCCGTAGGTCTGGTCGACCCAGGCGCGGGCGATGACGTAGGCGGGCAGGCGGGTGTCGCAGGGATAGGCGGTGTTGTAGGCGCGGTAGCAGGCCAGGACGTGGAGGGAGTCGCCAGAGGCGTCGTCGTAGTAGCCGGACTCGGCGCCACAGATGGCGGTCATGATGATGGCGTCGGCGCGGGTCCAGTAGGCGAGGGCGAGGCGGGCGACGTCGTAGATAGAGAGCTGGGGCATGGTGTAACAAATCGGCCGGCTAGGCGTCTATCCTCCTGGAGGTGATGGCAGCCATGACGACGCTACGGTTGTGGCGGGTCCTGCGAGCCCTGGGCAGGAGGCAGCAGCGGCTGGCGCTCGAACTGCGCGCGGAACGCCTCTCTAAGGCCCTGGTGGGCAGCCTTGCGGCCAAGGAGGTCGAGGAGGGACGTTTTGCAGTGGGGACAGAGGACGTCGTAGATCTCGGCGAGGGAGACGTTGATGGTGATGCTGGCAGACTCTTTCCCGTTCATGAGGGCTCCTCCTTCTGTGGCCCTTCGACAGGCTGAGGGTGAGCGGGCTCGACAGGCTCAGGCTGAGCGGGTGGGGCGGCCTCGGCGAGGCGGGCGGCGATGTGAGGCGGAATAATTCTCGGAATATTTGCCTCCTCAATTACCTCCTCACGCTCGCCCCAGAGATCGCGGATGTGCATACGATGGGTCTGGCCGGAGCGGCCGCCGGAGATGGTGACGATGACGGAGCCGTCCGGCTGCCACTCCTGGTGCATGTAGTTGTAGTCACCAGAGTAGAGGCGACGCTGGCCGGGTGTCAAGGGCATCTAAGCGTCCTCCAGGTAGCCCCAGAT